>SBGI01000261.1 GCA_006227015.1 Gammaproteobacteria bacterium | reverse complement strand
TTCAGAGAGGCGGCTGTCTACCTGGAAGAAATCGTTCTGAAAAGCGACCTCGACTGGTTTTAAACTTTCGAAAATAAAGATTGCGCAAACCCGCTCGAGCAATATTGTACTGGGCATTCAACTATAGATAGAATAAAAAAACTCCGGTGTCGGAAGCATCGACTATCCGGCACCATAATAACGATTAAAAATATTTCAAAAACAAGAAGATGCAAAATGGCCAGACATGGCTACACCCATCCGAAGAAGACTCCAAGGAGATAGTTTCATGGCAGCAACTGAAGGCCAGCTACCCACCACCCATATCACCACTGAATACCTGATGAGTTATGTCGCACCACTGGACCCGCCGATGCCGATTGATGATAGCTTGCTTATCATCAACGTGCGCCCGGGAGGCTGGGTCAAGGGGCCAAAGATCAACGGCCAATTCGTTGCGCCAGGTGCTGACTGGTTGCGCATTATGCCCTCCGGGACCATGCGCCTCGACGTACGCGGACTGGTCGAAACCGATGATGGCGAACACATCTATGTTACCTACAACGGCATTATCAAAAGCACCCCGGAAGTCATGGAGAGACTCAATAATGGGGAAGTTCTCACGGACCGTGATGTCCCCTACTTCATTGCCGCGCCTACCTTTCAAACTGCTTCCGAAAAATACGGCTGGCTCAACGAAATCCAGACCATCAATAAAATGACAGAAATTCAGTTTGGCCCGGAAGGCTATGTCAAATATGATGTTTTTCAGGTCCGCTGATCAATTAATAATCACGAATAATAAATGCTCACAGGAGAGTAAGTATGAATGAAACAAACCGCGTCTGGCGTTTGCGGAAGCGCCCTGTTGGCGATATCACCGATGATGTTCTGAGCCTTGAAAATGAGGCCATTCCAGAGCCCGGAGAAGGCGAAATTCTGTTTCGACTCAACTACTTGTCCCTGGACCCCACCAACCGCATCTGGATGAGTGACATGGAACAGTACATGGAGCCGGTGGCGCTGGATGCACCTATGCGCGGCGTGGTCTGTGGCACTGTCATCAAAAGTAATACCCCTGAATTCAAGGAAGGCGATATTGTCAGCGGCATTGGCACCTGGGCTGACTATCAGATCGGTTCCTCCGCCAGCGTCGGCCTTCTGGGTGACACCGGTGATGTGCCGGTTATCGATGCCTTTGGCACCTTGGCTCTAGTCGGGCCCACCGCCTATTTCTGCCTGCTGGATATCGGCGATCCGAAGCCCGGTGAAACTGTTGTGGTTTCCACCGCTGCCGGCGCTGTCGGCTCCCTGGTAGGCCAGATCGCCAAAATCAAGGGCTGCCGCGCTGTGGGCCTGACCGGTTCCGATGATAAATGCCGCTGGATCACCGAGGACCTCGGCTACGATGCAGCCATCAACTACAAGACCCAGGATGTGGGAAAAGCGCTGGCTGAGGCCTGCCCCAACGGCATTGATGTTTACTACGACAATGTCGGCGGCAAGATTCTTGACGAGTGCCTGAAACTGATGAACCTGCACGGTCGCATACCCACCTGTGGCCTGATTTCACAGTACAACGCCACCGAGCCGGTGCCCGGTCCCTACAACTACGGCCTGATTCTTATGCACCGCCTGAAAATTCAAGGCTTCATCATTCTTGATTACATGGATCGCTATCCGGAAGCCACTGAAGCACTGATCGGCTGGATGAAAGAAGGCAAGCTTAAAGCCCGTCTGGACGTCGCCGACGGACTGGAAAACGCGCTGCAAGCCGTGAAGAAACTCTATACGGGCGACAATATGGGCAAGCTCATGGTTCGCGTTAAAGACGTATAAACTACAATCCCTTTTGTGCCGCAACGAGGGCGGTTCCGGTAAAGCGGGACCGCCCTTCTTAATGGTTTTTCGAATGAACTATTGGCTTTTTAAATCGGAACCAGATGTCTATGGCATTGATCATCTGGCTGTCGAACCCCAACAACAGTGCCGCTGGGACGGGATTCGCAACTACCAGGCCCGCAATCACCTAAGGGACAGGGTTCAGGTTGGCAATAAGGTGCTGTTTTACCATTCAGGCTGCCCCCGACCAGGCGTTGCAGGAATAATGAAAATCGTAAAGGCCGGTTATCCTGACCCGGCCCAGTTCGATGTAGAAAGCAATGACTATGACCCCAAAGCCACGGCAGAGAATCCCCGCTGGTATGTGGTAGAGGTAAAACTATTGAAGAAATTTGCTCAGCTTCTACCGCTGTCGGCACTGAAGGCCAACCCCAACCTGAAGGACATGACGCTGTTTAAACAGAGCCGCCTATCGGTGGTACCACTGACCACTGAAGAGTGGCAAACCATCGAATCGATGGCCGGCGTTGACTAAACAGCGCCCACGGAACTAGCAAAAATCCAGGCGGCGCCACCTAAAGCAGCGACCACAATCCACCACAAAAACAGCAGACGGAAACGGAATGGCTTGCGCTCCACGGAATGGATACCGGAATTCACCACACCACGGATACGTTCCAGATCCTCCTCCGAGTACTCTTCTTCACTTCGCATGCCCATAATTTGTCTACCTCTAAACGTTTAATTCACTGCTGCCAACAGCTGGTCCAGCGCCATATATGTCGCCGCCTGATCGGCACTGACCTCTGCCATAAACGGCAAGTTACCCACGAGAGGACAACCCAACCTTTGCTCTAAATACTGTAGGTTATCCTCAAAACAATCCATCTCGGGCAACACGGAATTGGCTACCCACCCGGCCAAAACCAAGCCATCATTGCGAATCGCTTCGGCGGTTAACAACGCATGATTAATACAGCCCAGTTCCATTCCGACCACCAACACTACCGGTAGTTGCAGGATTTTAACGAAATCTGCAAAAGTTTCCCTCTCATTTACTGGCACTCTCCAGCCGCCAGCACCTTCAACCAATACCAGGTCTGATGGCAACATCATGGAGCCACGACAAAAACCTGCCAGACGATCAACACTGAGGCGACGGTTGTCCTTTGCAGCAGCAATATGCGGCGCAATAGCCGGGGCCAACGCCACCGGGTTGATCTGTGCGTAACTTAATGGCTCTGTGGTCTGTGCCAGCAGCGCCAGTGCATCCTCATTGCGCAAACCTTCTTCGGTCTGTTCACAGCCTGCGGCCACGGGTTTCAGGCCAATCGTGCGCAAGCCTCTTTGCCTGGCTGCACACAACAGGGCTGACGTCACCAATGTTTTGCCCACACCGGTGTTGGTGCCCGTGACAAAAAACCTCTTAGCCATCTTTCCTTGCGACTCCATAAATCACTTCCCAGGTGGCCGGCAATTGGCCATCGTCATCCCGGAACTGTTCGTAAGCATTCATCAAACGACGAATAGGATCGCGCCCGGTCATTTTGCGGTTGCGCCCCTGATTGACGTTATGCGCCCCCAGCCCTTTCAGCTCAGAAGTCAGGTGACGCAAATCCCGGTACTGCAACACTTCTGGCTCCACAGCAAAATAATTGAAGTGGAAACCTGCCTGGACAAAGACCTCCTGCCATTGCTGTGCCGGTAGAAAACGATTGACGTGAACATAACCGTCTACCGCTGCCCAAGCTTGGCGTAACTCGTACAGGGTTTTCTCCCCCAGTGAGGTAAAGGCCACTACACCTCCGGGCTTCAAGACTCGCGCCAGTTCCTCGGCCAACTGAGGCAACCGCTCACACCACTGGAAGGCCAGATTGGAAAAAATCAGATCCACACTGCGATCTGGTAAAGCAAGCGACTCCGCATCATCACAAACCCAGGTGGCGCAATCACCGTAATGCTGACGAGCATAGTCCAGCATGCCCTGTGCCAGATCTATACCTTTCAGTGCGGCAGGCATAAACCGTTCAGCCAGCCGAGTGGTGAAATAACCGGTACCACAACCCAGATCCACAACATTTGCCGAATCCAGCCCCGGTGACAACTGTTCCAGTAATTGTTGACCCACCTGGCGCTGCAGTCGTGCCACGCTGTCATAGCTGTTTGCCGCCCGGCTGAAGGATTTTGCGATGTGTACTTTATCCAGCCGGTAGCGGTCAGCCTGAAGATAGTTGGTAATGGTCTCCACCAGTCGCTGAGGGCAACTGAGTAACGGAACATGAGCTGTCTCATCGAGTACCACCACCTGCTGGGCGGGGTTTAGATTCTGCAGGGCCTTGGCGGTGGCCACAGGAACCAGCTGGTCCGAGTCGCCGAATATATGCAGGCCGGGGACGGACAAATCGGCCAGTGCAGAACGGTTATCCAGTTCCTGTAATAACTCCAGACCTCTCTGCCAGCCGGCTCCCTGGGAGGGAGTAGGTAACCGGGAAAAAGCACGCAATTGCTTGACCAGATCCCTTTCGCGTCCATCACCACGACTCTGCAACCCCTGGAAACGTTTCAGGCAGAGTGCCGGTTGTTGCCGATATGATTCACTGAAGTCAGCAAAGACTTTCCCAGGCATAGCGGTGACCCAATCCTTTGTCTGAACAAAGGAGGGATTGCTGGCAATGGTCACCAGTTGAGCGATACGCTCCGGGTAACGGCTGGCCAAGGCTGTCGCCAGCATGCCACCCAGAGACCAGCCCACCAGACTGCACCGTTCGGGCAAGACTACCAGTAGCGCCTGGAGGAAATCGTCCAGGCCATCATTATCATCAAGCACAGGGCTGTCACCAAAACCCGGCAAATCCACCAGTAGCAAGTGAAAGTGCGGTGTCAGCAACGGCAGGGCTTCCTGCCAAATCCGGCTATCACTACCCCACCCGTGCAGCAACACCAATGGCTCTGCTTGGACTGGGATGTCGGTACACGGATGCTCATAAACAGCGAGCGATCCGTCCGAGATGTGTGTCAGGGGTACCGCTATCACAGGCCGTCGCTCTGCAATTCACGAAGACTGGTGTCGATAGCGTCCACAAGCGCATCGACCTGTTCCTCGGTATGTTCGGCACAGAGGGTTACCCTAAGGCGCGCACTACCCTGCGGCACTGTGGGTGGGCGAATCGCGCCCACCAGAAAGCCCTTTTCACGAAGCCTTTCACCCACGTTATGACATAGCGCGTCATCGTTGAGTAGCACAGGCTGAATTGGCGTCGATGAATCCATCAGCTCCAGACCGAGATCGGCAATTCCCTGTCGAAAGCGCGCGATAAGACTTTGCAGTTTTTCCCGGCGCCAAGTCTCGCGACGCAATATTTTCAAACTGATCCGGGTGGCCGCAGCCACCGAGGGCGGTAGCGCCGTGGTGTAAATATAGGTACGTGCGTATTGAATCAGCGTTTCGATCAAAGCTTCGGAACCGGCCACAAAGGCGCCGAACGTACCGAAACCCTTACCCAGTGTGCCCATCAGGATGGGCAGCTCCTCCACATCGAGCTGATACTGTTCAGTCAGGCCACCACCGTGCTCTCCCAGTACGCCGAAACCGTGGGCATCATCCACCATTAACCAGCCGTTGTACTGGCGGCAGATCTCGGCCATTTCAGGCAAGGGGGCAACATCGCCGTCCATACTGAAAACCCCGTCGGTAACCACTAGCTTGCGTCCTTCAGTGGTTTTAGCCAGGCGTCGGGCAAGATCACTGACATCCCGGTGCTTAAAACGCTGACAGCGGGCATTGCTGGCAAGACCGCCATCGAGCAGGGAGGCGTGGTTGAGGCGGTCTTCAAACACATGGTCCCCCTTGTCTACCAGGGCGCGAATGGTACCCAGGTTGGCCATGTAACCCGTGGAGAACAGCAGTGCGCGAGGCCGGCCGGTAAAGGCCGCTAATTCCTCTTCCAGAGCGTGATGCTCCTGTGAATGACCGTAAATCAGGTGCGATGCACCGCTGCCAACCCCGTAGGTTTCCACCCCACGACGCAGACTGTCGATAACTGCGGGATGACTAGCCAAACCCAGGTAATCATTACTACAGAAGGCCACACAAGTCTTGCCATCGACCTGAACAATACTGTTCTGGGCGGACTGTAGAAGGTGTCGCTGTCGGTAGAGATTATCCGCCCGGCGCTGTGCCAGCCGCAGTTGCAGCTGTTGGTCCATGGATAAGGACATGTGAACTCCCGGGTGGCCAACGGGTAGCCACCCTCAGATAACTAGTTTGCCGCGTTGTAGAAAAGGTGGTCACTTGCCGCTTCTTCCACGGCCTGCCGCAATGCCAGCTCTTCTTCCTCGCTGTCACGGGTGACATGGCGGGTTTCCGGCACAATCCCGAGGCGCTCTAACAGCTGCATGTCCCGGTTGGCCTTGGGGTTGGGGGTGGTCAGCAGCTTGTCACAATAAAATATGGAATTAGCTCCGGCCAGAAACGCCAGCGCCTGCATCTGGTCATTCATTTCCTCGCGACCGGCAGACAGCCGTACGTGCGACTGCGGCATCATGATGCGCGCCACAGCTATCGTGCGAATAAACTCGAAAGGGTCCAGATCCTCCTGCTGATCGAGGGGTGTCCCCGCCACTTTCACCAGCATGTTAATGGGCACCGACTCCGGGTGCTGGGGCAGGTTAGCCAACTGCATTAACAGCCCAGCGCGGTCCTTGTCACCCTCGCCCATGCCGACAATGCCCCCGGCACAAACCTTCATTCCTGCGCGACGTACGTTGTCCAGTGTATTCAGTCGGTCTTCATAAGTCCGGGTAGTAATAATTTCACCGTAATACTCCGGCGATGTATCCAGGTTGTGGTTGTAATAATCAAGACCTGCATCTGCCAGCATCTGTGCCTGCTCAGCCTTCAACATGCCCAGGGTCATACAGGTCTCCATACCCAGCGCCTTCACTTCTCGAACCATCTCGGCGACCGCAGGCAGGTCACGGTCCTTGGGTGAACGCCAGGCAGCGCCCATACAGAAGCGGGTGGCACCGGTTGCCTTGGCGGCCTTGGCCTCCTCAATCACCTGTTCAACCGCCATCAGTTGTTCTTTTTCCAGGCCCGTATCGTAGCGAGCGCTCTGGGGGCAGTATTTACAGTCTTCCGGGCAGGCGCCGGTTTTAATGGACAACAGCGTACTGAGCTGTACTTCATTAGGGTTGAAGTGCTGGCGATGCACCACCTGAGCCTGAAACAACAGGTCATTGAAGGGCTGCCTAAACAGCGCCAATACTTCTTCTCGGGTCCAGTCGTGTCGGGTGTCTGAAACTTGGCTGGCAGGCATCAACAATCTCTCATATAGTCAGTCACAGCTCGTTATCATAAGTGAGCAAAGCTTGCTGTCAACCAAAAAAGGATTTTAGGTTAACTACTATGAGCTACCCGCAACTGGCAGATCTGTTGCGTCGGGCAAGTTACCGGCTGTTCCCCGGTCGCTGCCTGATCTGTGGCGCAGCCAGCCAACAAACACTGGATTTGTGTTCAGGCTGTGCATCAGAGTTACCAGAAAACCAATTTTGCTGTCCTGTCTGCGCATTACCCCCTGGCGTGGGTCTGAATACGGCCATAGTATGTGGCGCCTGCCTGAGCAGCCCGCCACCCTACCGGCATTGTGTGGCGCCAATGCGTTATGAATTTCCAGTGAACCTGTTAATCAACCGTTTCAAACACCACGGAAAATTCAGTGCTGCCGCACTGTTATCAGAATACCTATTACGCCGACTGAAAACTGAGCATGAACTGCCGGATGTACTGGTACCGGTACCGCTGCACTGGCGGCGTTGTTGGCAGAGGGGTTTCAATCAAGCTTCCTGGCTGGCTCATTACCTCGGCAGGCGGCTGAGCATTCCGGTAAGCCCACGCAAGCTGAGAAGAACAAGGTATACACAACAACAGCAAGGACAGCACCGCTCAGAACGCCTTGCGAACCTGAAGGGAGCGTTTGACCTAAGGGGACATGTGGCCGGAAAAACAATTGCCGTGGTGGATGATGTGGTGACCACGGGCAGTACCATTAATGAGGTTAGCCGGTTGTTGATAGCCGGTGGGGCCACGCGTGTTGATGTCTGGTGCCTGGCACGCACACCGCTGGAAAAATAACCCCAGCACCCCGATAATGATGTGCTAATACACAGTGACTTTTATTTTATGAGTTTATCCCTTTGGCAAGAAATTCAGCAGGATGCCGCAGCCGTCGCCACTGAAGAACCGGTGTTAGCCAGCTTTCTCCAGGTCACTATCCTTAAGCATGACTCCATACTGGAGGCGCTGAGTTTTTTATTAGCGGAGAAACTCGGCTGTGATGCCACTTCTTCCCTGACATTACACGAAGTGTTCGAGGAAGCGTTCTCTGCAGATCAGGAAATGGAAGACAAGGTCAACTGTGACATTCTTGCCATCTACAACCGGGATTCAGCCTGCCAGAACCTGTTTTCCACATTTCTTTACTACAAGGGTTTTCACGCACTGCAAGCCTGGCGCGCAGCCCATTGGCTGTGGCAACAGAATCGCCAATCTCTGGCACTGGTACTGCAGAACCGTATTTCTGTGGTTTTTGGCGTGGATATTCACCCGGCGGCGGAAATTGGCCGCGGTATCATGTTTGATCACGCCACGGGCATTGTCGTGGGTGAAACCGCAGTGATCGAAGACTGCGTTTCCATCCTGCAGTCTGTCACCCTCGGCGGGACCGGCAAGGAAAGTGGCGACCGCCACCCCAAGGTCAGACGTGGTGTACTGATAGGCCCGGGCGCAAAAATTCTCGGTAATATAGAAATTGGTGCCGGTTCCAAAATTACCGCTGCCAGCGTGGTGCTCAATGATATTCCACCACACTCGGTGGTTGCCGGAGTACCAGCCGAAGTGATCGGTACCATTGAGATAGATGCCCCTGCGGAATTGATGGATCAAGGCCTGTCAGGTTGCTGCGACTAATAATAAAAAGGAAGTTTCCATGTCCAAGCTGAAAAATGAACCGGAACTGTTAAAGGAAGCCTTACGCATCGGAATGATCTATGCGGAAAAACGCGGCGCAGCAAAATTTGATGCTTCCGACTCCGCCAACGAGAAAGTCGAATACATCTATAAACTGCTGGTGCACGACAAACTGATCCAACCTCTCGCCAAGGAGCAACACGATATCCCGCATATGAAGCACAAACTCGCTTTATGGATTGCCCGGCAGTTACCCGAGGGGCACCCATTGCTCGCTTGACCGCCGTCACCAGCTGCAAGCACATCAAGACATCTGGCAATACCGAATGAACTCATGGCAGGGCAATGAATCAAACGATCTGTGGATAATCCATTGTATGATCTGCACCCGCGGCAACCTATTGGGTCCAAGCACCCTGTTAATCACTCATTGAGGAGTATCTGTGAAATATTTAAGCGCCCTGGCAGGCATCCTACTTTCCGTTTCCGTTATGGCGGCCACTTTAGAAGAAGGTTACCAGGCAGTCCGAGGTGGCGAGCTGGATAAAGGCTTCGCAATCCTCAGTGAACTGGCAAAAACCGGTGATGCCGATGCCCAGTTTGCGCTGGCCATTCTCTACAGGGAAGGATGGGGAACTGAAAAAGACCTCAAGACAGCTTTTGAGTTATATCTGAAGTCGGCCGAGCAAGGTCACCCGGGCGGCATGTTTGAAACCGGTTGGGCTTATCAAAGCGGCGAAGGTGTTGTAAAAGATTATTCAAAAGCCGTTCCCTGGTACGAAAAAGCCGCCAGTGTGGGCCACCCGGCAGCCATGTATGCTCTGGGAGGCCTCTATTACAACGGCATGGGTGTGGCGAAAGACGAAACCAAAGGCACGGACTGGTTCAAACGGTCAGCACAGGCTGGCTATCAGCCTGCCATTCAGTACCTCAACCAGATCAATGCTATGAACCCATGAGCATCAAGTCACATCGAAAACTTTTTGGATCACCTGCAAGTCATGTTGTTGCAGGTCTTCCAGTTGATACTGGGCCAAGACATTTTTAAAGGCCTGCGCCGCCTGCCCAAGGACGCCCTGTAGCTTACAACGGTTGGCAATTGGGCACTGGATGCCCTTGCAGTCAATCGGCTGCATGGTCTCCTCCAGTTCACTGATAATTTCCAGCAGATTCTTCTGGCGAGTTGTCGGTTCCAGAACAATGCCACCATTTTTACCACGAGCAGATGAGGTCCACCCTAGCTGAGACAGCCTTTGGCTTACCTTATAGAGATGGTGGCGGTTCATGTTGAAATGCTCTGCCAGATAATCCAGGCCGACTCGAACACCTGCTGGCTGACTACTGAGATGAATCAGCACCCTCAGACCATAATCGGTGAATCGCGTTAACTGCATAGCTAGGCAGGTGCCTCAAAGGCATCGGCAAGAATATCGGCAATCGCCGCCCCCTGCAGGAAGCTCAGCTTCTGTAACTTCTTAACCATACCAGGAGCACCGCATAGGTAAACGCGGTGTTGTTTCAGGTTGCTGTGACGACGGCTGACAATATCGACAAGGTCGCCTTGATGCAGTTGCGGGAATTGTTCTGCTTCCCGCTTTACGACTCGGTGATAGTAAAAGTTTTCATGACGGTCGGACAACTCAACCAGCTCATCCACTAAATATAATTGGTCAGGGCTGCCGGAAGCGGCATACAGATGAATATCGCCCTGGTGCTCGTGTGCCAGAGCCTGCCGAGCCACACCGTATAAGGGTGCCAACCCTGTACCAGTGCCAGCCAACAACAGTGTTTGCTCCTCCGCCCCGGGGTTATAGAAACAATGGCCGCGGGCGGCACTCAAATGGCAGCGTTCACCCTCCTGCAGCTCATGTTCCAGCCAACTACTGATGACGCCATTGGAACGCCGGCGCACGTGTAACTCTATATGTCCTTCATCGGGCAGGCTGGCGATGGAAAAACTGCGCCCTTCTGACGAATTTTTCCACACACTGGTGTACTGACCGGCAAACCAGGGCATATCGGTTTCAAATCGCACTCTGAGCACCCCTTGGTTGAGAGGCTCCTTGTGCGTCATTACCGCTTCATAGCGGCGCTCGCCATCGCCCAGAGATACATCCATATCGGATTCGGGATAGCACTGGCAAGCAAGGAAGTAATTTTGGGCAATCTGTTGCGCCGAAAGCCCGGCCTGAGCCTGCTCAGGAATCGGGCTATCGTGGGCCACCATCATGCAGGAATGACAAAGGCCCGCGCGGCAGCTGTTAGGGACAGCAATATCCACCCCTTCCAGAGCGGATAAAAGCGTCTCACCTTCCGGAACCTCAATGGTCCGGTCACTGTAACGAACAACTGCCATTAGCGATATCAGCGATTCAATACGTCATCGCGAACACTGTTGGCCAGTGCCGCCACTTCACCGATATCTTCGTCGCCAACACCCAGCTCTTTGAGTGTTTCACCCAGCAGCTCGATCACCGCATCAACGTGGCTATCATTCAATCCGGTCAGATGCTTGTGACCTTCACGCATATCCTTACCGGTGTAGTTATTCGGTCCACCTAATACCATGGTCAGAAAGGCCTTTTGCTTTTGCGACTGGCCAGCCATATCAACACCATCAAAATACTGGTTGATTCGATCATCCAGCAGGACTTTCCGGTAAAAAATATCGACGGCGGCATCAACGGCAGCGTCGCCACCCAGTTTTTCATACAAGCTCATTGGAACACCTCAGGTTAATTGTTGTATCAAGAATACAAGAATTAACCTAGCAAACTCAGTGCCAATATTTAACAAGCTGAAATATAAGAAATTTGTCTGACACAACTTATCTTTGATGCCTTATACGTGCAAATTTTGCCTCAAAATGGGGCAATGCCCGACTTCACAGGAGTTAAAGCCGGGCAGCCACTGAATGCTTCAACTTGGCCTATGAAACAAACCAAACACAGGATCTATTTACGCGTCATGGTGTCCAGCAAACCCATCACAAATGCAGACACAACAAACGTCATATGCAGCACCACGTACCAGAGTATTTTGTCATTTGCTATTTCATGGGCATTCATAAATATCTTCAACAGATGAATGGAGGAAATAGCCACAATGGAAGCGGCCACCTTGTTTTTCAGTGAACTGGTGTCCAGCTTTCCCAGCCAGCTCAATTTGTCATTGGATTCATCCAGGTCCAGTTGCGAAACAAAGTTCTCATAGCCGGAAAACATCACCATCACAATCAGACCGCCCACCAGCGAAATATCGACCAGCGACAGTACCACCAGGATCAGGTCCATCTCAGACATACTGAGAATCATGGGTAATGTGTGGATCACCTCGGCAAAAAATTTCACACCCAGGGCCAGCAACGCAAAGCTCAGGCCAAAGTAGATTGGCGCCAGTAACCAACGGGTGGCATACATGGTGTTCTCGAACATTTTTTCCATCATTACATCCTTTGCATAGAGCGATTAACTAACAAGATTACAAAATTTTATCTACGGCAGGTTATAAAGGCGACAATCTTTAATAGCGATTGGCTTCATCACCGATTAAAAGCCAAAAAAAAGGGCCATCTTGATGGCCCTTTTGTGCTTCTATGCAGATTACGCTATGTGGCACTGTCGTGAACACTTGAAGCAGCCATTGACCTGTTCAAAGTGCTTTTTAGCCTCACGGATAGCCGCGCGACAGGTAGGGAAATTGCCTAACGATTTCTGATCTACCGAGTCAGGTAAATCCGGACACCAGGTGCCCATGTTATGCACAATATGATCCCCATTTTCTTGTGCGTTTTTAGTCACAATATATCTAGCCATAGTACCCTCAACATCTTATTGTCGGTTAATAATCACTGC
>SBGI01000292.1 GCA_006227015.1 Gammaproteobacteria bacterium | reverse complement strand
TGCCAAAGCCCTCTGAGAGGGCTTTGACGACATGCTTACAAGAAAGGTCTGGGTTTATGTCAGGGAGAGGACTTGGTCGGCAGTTCGTAACTGACCTGGTACTGATCGAAGATCGGTGCAAACTGCCCATCATCCGCCATCATTGTCACGGCCGTTTCCACTTTTTTTGCCAGATCTGGGAAGGATGACTTGACGGCAATACCAATATCCCAGGCACGACGAGACCAGCCGACAATGCTGTCATCGGAAATATCAAACTTCTGATTGTGCTGAGGCTTGCCAGTCGCTTTTACAGACCATTCCACCTGGCTGCGCATACCGGCGACCGCATCGATCTCACCCTCTTTCAGGGCACCAACAGCTTCACCAATGGAAAGATAGTGAACCACATTTTCAACCAGGCGACCGCGCAGAGCGGTAGTGAGGGTCAGGTCCGGGGCACTGTCAACTTCAACGCCAATCTTGTGATACATGAATGGCGCAAGGTTCACCAGTTCGGGTAACTTCTCCGTGTTGCGAGCCACTGTCCACCGCTCCTTGTGGTAGGGGCTGACGATACTGACCATATCATTGTCGTAGTTTACGTCGTAGGGAACGCGCAGCATGATATCTGCAACTCCACCGCCCATGTAATGTCCCTTCCACACAGCGTTGCGCAAGTCATCATCAAGATTTTCATCGGCCGTCAACCAGAACCAGGCCGGCTGCACACCCAACTGCTCGGCAATCTTCTTGCCCACTTCAACATCGATCCCCGCTGGCGCACCCTCTTCCAGGTAGGAATATGGAGGGAAGTCCCGGTAAACCGCGATACGAAGGAATCCGGTTTCAAGGATATCCTCCAGAGATCTCGCCTCGACAGAAACAACCCCACAGAGCAGTAAAAAAGCCGCTAACAGGGACTTCATGGTCACCCCTTACAGGTCAGGATTATATTGAGTTTCCAACCAGGCGCGGATGGCCCAGAGTGCTTCCTGACTCAGGATGCCTTCAAAGGGAGGCATGTAGGGAATGCCATTGCGGGTTGCACCATTGCGCACCCGGTAGCTATACCACTCGTCACCCTCTATGCCGGGTTCCAGCTTACGCAGGTCCGGGGCAATACCGCCGGAGATGGCTTCCAGGCCATGGCAACGGGCACAGTTCTGGTTATAGGCCGAGGCACCAATCTCTATTGCCAGCTTATTACCTGAATAGGGATTTTCTTCACGCCATTCCTCTCCCAGGGGCTCGAGGCCACTGGCATCAACGGCCTGCGGGGTCACATCACCGTGGGCAAAGACAGAACTGCTTGCAGACATCAGCATACCCAGGGCCCCGATGGCCAGGGCAAATGATTTGTAACTCATAACTTACACCCTCAAAAATGATTCCGGCCTTTTATACAGGCTCAAGGTAACTATAGGAGACTCTGGTAGCAAAGATAATCGATTACCAATTTAGGGGATATCTGACTTAGGTAGGACTCAGTTAGATAATTCGTTCCATACTTTCGACTGAGATCAATAGACTAAAGTAGGTCAAACAAACCATTGCCCTCAGCCCTCCAGTCAGGGACCATTTAGCTTTGCTGACGGGCATAGGCTATGCAATGCATGAGATTATGCCTCATATGCTAGAATTGATCTGAAAAAGGCCATTTTGGGCGGGTATACAAATGTATGAAATACTTGTAGCGGATGACCACCCCCTTTACCGGGAGGCCATCATCAGTGTCATTCAGCATTCATTTCCCGATGCGGTCACCCATGAAGCCGAAGACTTTGATGCAGCACTAAAAGTGGTTGAGGAAAATGATCAACTGGATTTGATCCTGCTCGACCTGAACATGCCCGGGATGACCGACCTTAACGGGCTGATACACCTGCGCAATGAAGCACCTGATATTCCCGTGGCGATCATTTCAGCGGAAGACAACCGCGATGTGGTTTTGCGTTCGGTCACCTACGGTGCAGTGGGCTTTATCAGCAAGGTCGCCAGCGGCGAGAATATTGGCGATGCCATTAAAAAGATTATGGCAGGTCAGGTTTACCTGCCTTCCGATATTGTTCGCAACAATAAGGCCACGGCAAGACCCACCCAGGAAGAACCCCAGGTCTTTGATACCAAGCAGATCTCCTCCCTTACCCGACGCCAGTTGCTGGTGCTGGAACGACTGTCCAAAGGCGAGTCCAACAAGCAAATCGCCTATGAGCTCAACATTGCCGAAACAACAGTCAAAACCCATGTGTCGGCCATATTAAGCAAGCTCAATGTGCACAACCGGATGCAGGCCGTTCTCTGTGCCAGCAAGATCAACTTCGATCAGTACTTACATCGTCAACACTGAGTTAACAAGAGCAGTCACGGTATCAGCCAGACTTCTTGGGAGCGCCCTGAAACAGGTGCTGCAACATCACTTTTAACTTGTGGAGCTTGATAGGCTTGTTCAGCAGGTGATACCCGGACTTCCTGACCACCTGCTTCAGTTCCTGTGAGTAGTTTGCGGTAATCATCAGCGTGGGAATGGCCTCGCCCAATTGCTGGTGTAACGTTTCCACCGCATCGATACCCGTTGCGCCATCATCGAGGTGATAGTCCGCGATAAACAGGTCCGGCATCGTCTCCCTGAGTTCATCTATATTGATATCATCGAGGCCTGTAGCTGTCAGCACCTCGCAACCCCAACCCTGCAACAGCACCTCCATACCCTGGCAGATACTGACATCATTATCGATCACCAGTATGCGTTTACCCTGCAGCACACTGCCGTGTTCATCGTGAGACGCATGCATCTTGGGTTGCGATTTCGGTTGCCGCTCTCCATAGGGCACCAGAATGGAGAAGACCGAACCGCGACCGGGTTCAGAGTGAACATCCACCGGATGATTCAGAATGCGCGCAATCTTGTCGACAATCGCCAGCCCAAGGCCCAGGCCGTTACTACTGCGGCGCTTGTTCGAGGGCAAGCGTTTAAACTCCAGAAAGATTTCATTCAACTGCTCTGCCGGAATGCCAATACCGGAATCCCAGACCTGCATCAGCAGACCTTCAGGACGACGGCGGCAACCGAGCAGAATATCGCCACTGTCGGTATAGCGGATGGCATTGGACAGAAAGTTTCTCAATATACGCGCCAGTAGCTGCCGGTCGGTGAGAATCGTCACCGATGAGGGCACGAAACGAAAATTGAGGTGACTTCTCTCCGCCTGTTGACGAAATTCATTGGCCAGGTTTTCCAGCATCACGCCACAGTCAAATGGCGCCAGGTCAGGTTTAACCACACCGGCGTCCAGCTTGGAGATATCAATCAGGGTACTGACCAGACTCTCCACATCCGACATTGAATAATTCAACGATTCCAGCAACTTGGTGGCACCGTCAGGCAACTGGTATTCCTGCAGGGCGCTGGCAAATAATTTGGCCGCACTCATCGGCTGCAACAGGTCGTGGCTGACCGCCGCCAGGAATTTTGTCTTGGCGATATTGGCGACTTCCGCCTCGCGCTTCGCCTCAACCAGTCTGGTTTCGGCTTCCTGACGCTCGGTCACTTCCAGTCGCAATTGCTGGTTGAGTTCAGTCAGTTCCTTGGTGCGCTCCAGCACCCGCTTTTCCATGTGGCGATAGGCCTGATTGAGCGCCTCGGATGTCAGCCGTTGCTGGGTGACATCCTGCTCCAGAGCAAAGAAACCGGCAACCTGGCCGTTACTGTCAAAATTGGGGACATAGGTTTTCAAAACAAATTTATTGCCGCCCGGCAGTTGTTGTTCAATTTCAAACACCACCCGCTGGCCACCCAGGGTACGTTCCAGATATTCCCGGTGGCGTGCAAACTCTTCCGGACCCAGCAATTGCGCCATGGGCTTCTGGTCGATCTCATCACGGGACTGCTTGAACCACTCCTCAAAAGCGCGGTTGGTAAAGTTGTAGTTCAAATCCCTGTCGATATAAGAGATCAGTGCCGGCATGGCATCGGTTACCAGGCGAATACGGTGTTCGCTGGCTCGCAATGCCTCTTCATACTGACGCTGCTCGGTGATGTCCGTATAGGTCACCACAATGGCTCCGGTGCCGGTCTTATGGCTCTCGATTTCCATGATAGTGCCATTGTCCAGCGCCTGCTCAAGACGGATATCCACCTGCCTCAGGGCAAGCCGCTGCACGGTTCGCGGGTCCACACGACCCAGCGCCAGCAATGTCTGCAATGACACTCCCTGTTCCGCCAGGTCGGGGGAAATACCCGCCAACGAGATAAACTGTTCATTCCAGGCTTCCAGCTGATGCTCGCTGTTAAACAGCGCCACGCCCTGCGACAAATGGTCCAGCGTCGACTGCAGAATTTTCGACTTTTCCGCCAGGGCCTTTTCCCGCTTGGCATCTTCACTGCGTTTAATGGCGGTGATATCGGTAAAGATCATCACCAGCCCACCCTCGCGGGATGGCCTTTCGGTGGCCTGCATCCATCGACCATCCGTCAGCCTGAATATACCGAGTGTGGAAATATCGCTGCGACTGGTGATTTTTTCTGACTGGGACGAGGAGTAATCGATAATCCCGGATTGGAAGATTTTCTGCTGCATTTCGGGCATGGACATGCCATTCAAAAACTCCAGCCCCGCATTTTCCCAAAGTTGGTAAAAGGCTGTATTGGCCAGAGCAAAGATACGGCGTTGATCAAACAGTACAAAAGCATCGGAAATACTTTCGATGGCATCAATTAACAGCTGGTGTTTTTGCTCCGCTTCATTTTTAGCGCTAAGCAAATCCTGGTTGACCCGCTCCAGATCTTTCAGTGCCTGCTGTAACTGCTGGGTTCGCTGTTTGACCTTTTCCGACAACACCACGGCACTTTCAAAACTGGCATAAGCACCGTTATCGTTCGCCAGACCGCGCTCAATCCTTTCAATCAAGACACGGTTAATTTTTTTTATTTTTTCATTTTCACGAAGGAGCGCTTCCATGTCTGGCAATTCATCATTGTCAGGGAGGGGAACCTCGGCGTTTGTTTGAGGCTGGAGATGAACCTTGCCGGAATGCTTAGCCATTGGGCATACCTATCGCCACGCCGGAAAATGTCTGATTGACATGGCGGCCATTAAATTGCTCACCGTAGGCATCAAAACCAATCACGTTGTAATCTTTTAGCACTGCCGAAATATCGTCTCGAATATTTAACTGGTCAATCTCGAGCTGACGGAAAATACATTCGCAGGCAATCACCAACTGGGGCTGCCCAACCTGCTTTTTCAGCCCTTCCAGGGTTTTCCGCAGGTGTTCGACAATGTTTCCCCGCTTACAAGTAGACAGCACTACGCCCTCATCTATAGCGCAGAAAAATGACAGGCTGAAGTCATCGTTGACTTTCTGCAGGGAGCGAACATGAAATTCGTCGTGCAGCTTGACCCCAATGGGGTTCAAGGCAAAAGTGTTGATGCACAGGTCTTCTATCGGCACACCGACCACCTGGGAATATTCCAGCGCAGCGGGCTCGGCATTTAACTCATGCACAACGCGCGCTTCAGCATCTGCTGCCGTCACTACCAGCTTATTGTCTTGCGGCGTCAGATGATGAGTGGAATAAACCACAAACGGACAATCCGTATTCACCAGAATAATGACCGCGGCATTGCGGTAAAAGCGGTCGCCGTAAAACACCTGGGTATCCTTGAAAAACAAATCATCCCCCGCAGACCCCCCCACCAGGGGTATCTCACCCAGCGAGTCATTCAGGCTCTTGAGCACCAGCTCCTCGCGAATGGACAAGCCGTCGAGCAGGGAAAAGGCAAAGCTGTGCCCCTGCACGGGAACAAAAGCCTTTTGATTAAAATTTTGCATGACCTGCTGCAACAGGGTATTGGTATCGGAAAAGGAAAAGTGGTGAAGGTTTTCGATCAGTGCTGCTTCCACGGCAAAGTGGGCCTTGGGAAGACTGAAACCGGTAATGCTGCCCTTGCAGGTGCCCAGCGGTGTAATTTCACCCGCCGTCGTACAACCGATCAGCATGGTATCGCCAAAACGACGCGTTAGCGCTTCAGCCAGGGCTGGCAGGTCGTATTCCACCGAGCAGAAAAAAATGACGCATTCCGTCTGCTCCTGGTAAAGACCCTCATACAACTCGTCGGCCACCACCTCGGGGTCGTGACTCAGTGAATAGTGTCTACGAATGACTTCGGCATTATTCATGGATTTACTCCACAGATGCTCTAATAGTTATCCTCCCCAGTCTAATTCATCGGCACCCTTAAAGCATAGGCGGGAGCGGCCTAAACAGTTGAAAAATAAAAAATGCTTAAACCCTCGCGAGAGGATTTAAGCACTAAGAGGTGGAAGAAAATCAACAGACTAGAAAAAGCCTAAGGGATTAATATCGTAACTCACCAGCAAGTTCTTGGTTTGCTGGTAATGGTCCAGCATCATCTTGTGGTTCTCGCGACCCACACCGGATTTCTTGTAACCGCCAAACGCAGCGTGTGCGGGGTAGACGTGATAACAGTTGGTCCACACACGGCCCGCCTGAATGCCGCGACCCATGCGATAAGCGCGGTTAATATCGCGGGTCCAGATACCGGCACCCAAACCAAATTCAGTATCGTTGGCAAGTGCCAGCGCTTCTGCCTCATCCTTAAAGGTGGTGATGCCTAGGGTCGGACCAAAAATTTCTTCCTGGAAAACGCGCATGGAGTTATCGCCTTTCAGCAGCGTCGGCTGGACGTAATAACCTCCTGCCAAATCACCACCCAGGACGTTGCGCTTACCACCAATCAGGAACTCGGCATTCTCTTCCTTGGCGATATCCATATAGGAGAGGATTTTATCCAGTTGTTCCTTTGATGCCTGGGCACCAACCATGGTGTCAGTATCCAGCGGGTTACCCTGGATAATCTGTCCGGCGCGTGCAATAACCCGCTCAATGAATTCGTCGTAAATACTTTCCTGAATCAGTGCGCGTGAAGGACAGGTACAGACCTCACCCTGGTTGAAGAAGCCCAGTAAAAGCCCTTCGACACATTTGCTGATATAACTTTCTTCCTGCTGCAACACATCTTCGAAATAGATATTGGGGGACTTGCCGCCCAGCTCCACAGTGGAAGGAATAATATTCTTCGCCGCGTATTCCATGATCTTGGAGCCCACCGGCGTTGAACCGGTGAAGGCAATCTTGGCAATGCGGGTATTGGTCGCCAGGGCCTGGCCGGCTTCGGCACCGAAACCGTTGACCACATTAACCACGCCGGGTGGCAGCAGGTCACCAATGGTTTCCATCAGCACCAGGATGGATGCAGGAGTTTGCTCTGCGGGCTTCATCACCACACAGTTTCCGGCTGCCAGTGCAGGCGCCAGCTTCCAGGCCGCCATCAGCAGAGGGAAGTTCCAGGGAATGATCTGGCCGACGACACCCAGCGGCTCGTGGAAATGGTAAGCCGCGGTATGTTCGTCCAGTTCTGCAGCGGTGCCTTCCTGGGCACGGATACAGGCCGCAAAATAGCGGAAGTGATCCACCACCAGCGGAATGTCGGCATTCAGGGTTTCACGTACACTTTTGCCGTTATCCCAGGTTTCTGCCACAGCCAGTTTATCCAGGTTCTGCTCAACCCGGTCAGCAATTTTCAGCAGGATATTTGAGCGATCGGTGACAGAGGTTTTTCCCCAGGCATCTTTCGCAGCGTGGGCGGCATCGAGAGCCGCTTCAATATCGGCCTCAGAGGAGCGCGCGACTTCACAAAATACCTTACCGGTTACCGGTGTGGCATTTTCGAAATATTTGCCTTGTTTCGGCGCCACCCACTCGCCGCCAATGTAGTTCTCATAACGAGACTTAAAAGAGACTGCAGCACCTTCGGTTCCCGGTTGCGCATAAATCATGACTCACTCCTAACCATGTTCGTTTAAATCTATCTTTATCAGCCGTGTTCCAGAAGAGGAACAAGTTGTGCCGGTTATTATCTGCGGACTTACTTAAACCCAAGTTAGCTGTTGCTAAATCGATCTTTCAGACTCGCCCTTAGTGACCAATAATAGACCCCGGGGGAAAACTTAATATTCTACTTTGGTTCCGCCAAAGCCGGTCTTTAGTAGGAGGCCAGAATCAACCCATTCAAGCCTACTGTTTCCGGGCCTTTTCATGGCTGCGCCAGATGTATCATTTCTCTTTTAATTCAATGAATTGAACCTCTTCACCGACATTTTTATTGCGTTTATTGCGATTAATCAGCGGCGGGCACAAATCGTCATTGTTGTAATAAACAATGCATTCCAGGCACTGAATACACTCGTTGTAATCCACCTTGCCCTGCGGGGTGATCGCGGCAATTTCACACTTGTGCTTACAGAGCTGACAGGGGCTGCCGCACTCACTGCGTCGGGTCAGCCATTCAAAGCGGTGAAACCACCCCAGCATCGCCAGTCCAGCACCCAGCGGGCACAGATAACGGCAGTAGGCCTTGTGCACAAACAGGCTTAAAACAAGCAATCCCACCGCATACAGAACAAACGGCCAGGAGCGCACAAACACCAGTGTGATGGCCGTTTTGAATGGCTCCACTTCGGACAGTATTTCCGCCGCCGTCAATGAGTAAAAGGACACGCCAACCAGGAAAATCAGCACCACGTATTTCACCCGCCACAAACGGGTGTGCAGGCGATCGGAAATCTTTAACTGCCGGATATTCAGTTTTTTGGCGACCCAGCTAGCCATTTCCTGCAGCACGCCAAAGGGGCAGAGCCAGCCGCAAAACAGGCCCCGACCGATAATGAACAGTGAAATAAAGACGTAGATCCAGAGGATAAACAGCATCGGATCGATCAGGTAATCAGACCAGCGGAAACCCGAAATCATCGCCTGGAAGATGGTAAAAATATTGACCACCGACAGCTGGCCCTGGGCATACCAACCGATAAAAATCAGGGTGAACCACAGAAAACCCCAGCGCAGGCGGTGGAACAGTTTCGGGTAACGACTGAGGCGGTGCTGAAACACCATAATGGCCGTCAGCAGTACCAGACTCAGTGACAGCAACACCACTTCCCAGAAACGCCCCTTCCAGATAGTTACCCAGGGCGGGTCTCGCTTTAGGTCATCATCCACATTTTCGTTGTAGACAAAAAAGGTTTCCGGCAACTGGTACTCGGAGGGAAATGACGCACTCAACGTTTCAAACAACATGCCCCGTGAACGGCTGACAATCAGCGCGAGCTCCCACGCAGCGCCGGGATCAAAATCGGACTGGGATTTGATACGGAAAATTTTGCTACTGTCGAAATTGCCCATATAGGGAGAATTGACTTCATCGTAGTCATAGAAATTCATATCGCGAATTTCGATGGGCAGTTCCTGCTGGTGGACCGCAAGCCGATCCGGCACCGAACCAGGCACAAAGTCCTCACCCACAAAACTGTAATCGCCATTGGCCATCACTGCCACGGCATGGTTACCCGGTCCCAACTCTCTCAGCAGTCGCTGGTAATCGGTCTCACCCAGCAGGTTCCGGCCGATGTCGGGCACATTCAGGTAACCGTAATAGAATTCAATAAAGACGCCGTCACCATCCTCATCGGCAACGTCATTGAGATTTTCCACAGCCGTCCCGGCAAATGCCTCTGCCACCTCCGCGTGGGTAAGACGGACACGCTGGATATAGCCTCGCTGCAACAACTCATCCCAACTGAGGGGATGGAACTCACCTGTCTTGACGGTGGCAATGGCGCGTGGCTCAAAGCCTTCCAGGGTTTCACGCGCTACTTTCAGCGCAGACAATAAGACCGTTTCGTTGACAGCCACCACGGATGCAGTCGCCTTGGTAATGCCATCGATATAGACGTTGGCGCCCGCCCGCTGTTTGCCAACCTTGATGTTGTCGGCCACCGAGAGCCCTTTGTACTGCTGCAGAAACTCCAGCAATGGCGGCTCGCCGAGACCGTGAAGGAAAATGGGTTCATGGTGCTTGAGCAGCTTGACCCCTTTGAAAATGCCCTGGGTGTCTATACCCACAAGCACGTTGACGACATCACCGGAAAAACCGGGGATTGCCACAAAATCATTGGATTCGAACAGATAACCGAGCAGTGCCGCACCGCGAAACACCGGCCAGATACCGAGTGCAGTATCTTTCTCGCCGAGTTCACTGGCAGTGGGGAAAATGTCTCGCCAGCTTTCTGTTGCCTGCCAATTGGAACGCAACTCCTGGCTGTCTTCATCCGGGGCCGCATGCACAGACAATGCTGACAGAAGGGCGAAGATCAATAGCCCGGTCAGCCACAGGTGATGTGCCAGCCCGTTTCTCGCAAACATCCGTTCAACCCTTACTTTCGCAACGACCAACGTGCGTATTGTTATCAGAATTTGGGTATTGATGATCCGGCTGTACAAGCCGTCAGGCAGACATCGGCCCGGTGTACCAGGTACACCGGGCCTCTGCCACTTCTGCTGCTAGGAGAATCAGGATTTCGGGAGTTTAAATGCCCAAACAGTACCGCCCTGGTTCAGGTAGTTAACGCGTTTGGCCACGTCGCCACCCCACAGAGGTACAGCACCACCCCAACCGGAAATGACTGCCACAAACTGCTCACCGTCCTGTTCCCAGGTGATCGGGGAGCCGACAATGCCGGAACCGGTCTGGAATTTGTACAGCACCTTACCAGTGTTGGCGTCCAGGCCGTACAGGTAGCCCTCAGGAGTACCGGTGAATACCAGGCCACCAGCAGTGGTCAGCACACCGCCCCAGAGAGGCGCGTTGTTTTTGAATTCCCACTTGATTTCACCTGTTTTCGGGTCAACCGCTTTCAGTGAACCAATGTGATCTTCAAAGATAGGCTTGATGGTAAAGCCGGCACCCAGGTAAGCCGCGCCTTTCTTGTAGGAGATTGGCTCGTTCCAGATATCCATGCCCCACTCGTTGGAAGGCACATAGAACAGACCGGTATCCTTACTGAAAGCCATCGGCATCCAGTTTTTGCCGCCGAGGAAGGACGGGATGGCAAATACAGACTTACCTTTTTTGCCGTCTTCGCTATCAGCCGGATTGCCGGGGCGATTCTCGTCGATAAAGATCGGCGCACCCTTGTCGTCCAGACCGCTGGCCCAGTTGATGTTTTTCACAAAGGGAACACCGCGGATGAAATCACCGTTGGTACGATCCAGTACGTAGAAATAGCCGTTACGGTCAGCTGTAGCAGCCGCCTTCACAGTTTTTCCGCCGTCTTTGTAATCGAAGGGAATCAACTCGTTAACGCCATCGTAGTCCCAGCCATCATGTGGTGTGGTCTGGAAGTGCCAGGCGATCTTGCCGGTGTCGGCATCGATAGCTACACGGGAGGAAGTGTAGAGGTTGTTACCGGGACGGGTGTGAGAGTTCCACGGCGCAGGGTTACCGGTACCCACATAGATCAGGTTGGTTTCAGGATCGTAGGTACCGCCGTTCCAGGTTGCACCACCGCCCTGCTTCCAGAGGTCGCCAGGCCAGGTTTTACCAGCTTCGCCACCGGTAATGCCGTTCTCTTTACCGTTCAGGTAGCCCATGTGGCCTTCGATAACCGGACGGGTCCAGACCAGCTCACCGGTCTTGGCATTGCGGGCATCAACCTTACCGATAATACCGAATTCACCACCGGAAACACCGGTGACAACCATGCCTTTAATGATCTGAGGCGCGGAAGTGAAAGAGTAACCGGCTTTGTAGTCGGCAATTTTCTTTTTCCACACTACTTTGCCGGTTTTGCGATCCAGAGCCACCAACTTGGCATCCAGAGTACCGAAGATCACCAGGTCGTCGTACAGGGCGGCGCCACGGTTAATCACGTCACAGCAGGGCATGATATTGTCGGGAAGACGTGCATCGTACTGCCACAATTCCTCACCAGTGACGCTATCAATAGCGAACAGGCGGGAATAAGAACCAGTGACATACATCACACCATCTTTAACCAGAGGCTGTGATTCCTGACCGCGCTGCTTCTCGCCACCGAGGGAGAAAGCCCAGGCAGGACGTAATTCTTTAACATTACTTTTGTCGAGCTTTTTCAGCGGGCTGTAGCGCTGGGCTTTGGGGCCAAGGCCATAGCTCACTACGTCACCAGTAGTCGACTGGTCATTAAGAATGTCCGCATCCGTCACAGGGCTGAACGACCCGGCTTGAGCGCCAACTGCCACAGCACTCAATAGCGCCGCCGCCAGCGTCGAATATGCGAACTGCTTATAGTTCGGTATATGGTTACGCAATTTCATCTCTAGAGCTCCTGTTTCTCTTATCTTTCTCAAATGCTTTTATGCTTAGGCGCGACTATTTAATTCCCCACACCATTTTTTTATCTGGGAAACTAAATAATTTAAAAGTTAGGATTTCCCATACGACCAAGTATCTGCCTGCACATAGCTATCAACAATGACACTTGGGAATGAACTAAGCTCGTCAATAAGTAGGACGACACCGGCCCGAAAATCGAGATAAAAGCTGTGCCAAATTTTTTAGCAACACGAGTTGCCATACACCCATGATCACTTTTGATTGCACAACAAAGCATAGTTCATGCACAGCAAAACGACGGGGAAACCGACTCACCACAAAGACCACGAATATGGTAGATTGCCGGCGTTTTCACGGAGATCACAACGAGAAATGACCGCACCGAACATTCGCTTACCCGCGGAGTGGGAACCCCAGGACGCCATCCAGCTCACCTGGCCCCACAGCGATACAGACTGGCAGCCCCTGCTGCCCGAAGTCATCCCCATTTATGAGCGGCTGGTGCAGCTGCTGACGGCA
>SBGI01000302.1 GCA_006227015.1 Gammaproteobacteria bacterium | reverse complement strand
GCGAAAGAATGGAACCGGGTAAGCACTGGTCTAAAACAGCGCAGCCGTGCCCTGAATTGTTTTATCGACGATGTTTACAACAAGCAAAAGATTTTGAAAGACGGTGTTGTACCAGCGGACATCGTGCTTGAGTCCACCAACTACAAACCCCAGTGCCAAGGCGTTTCGCCCCGCTATGGTGCATGGGCGCATATCTGCGGCTCCGACCTGGTGCGGAACAAGGACGGCAAGTTCTACGTACTGGAAGATAACCTGCGCGTTCCTTCCGGTGTGTCCTACATGCTTGAAAACCGCGAAATCACCAAGCGGGTTCTGCCCGAGCTATTTGAAAACTACAGCATCATGCCGGTAGACGATTACCCCACACAGCTGTACAAGACGCTTTCCTCCCTGTCACCACAGCAAACCCGCAAACCCTGCATTGCCGTACTGACACCCGGCATCTATAACTCCGCCTATTTCGAACACGCCTTCCTTGCCCAGAGCATGGGTGCTGAACTGGTGGAAGGCAGCGACCTGTTCACCGACGATGACGATTGTGTCTACATGCGCACCGTCGATGGCCCGGTGCGGGTTGATGTTATCTATCGGCGCATTGATGAGGACTTCATTGACCCCGAGGCCTTTCGGGAAGATTCCAAGCTGGGCGTCCCCGGCATTATGCGAGCCTGGAAAGCAGGCAACCTTGCCATTGCCAATGCACCAGGCAGCGGGGTAGCGGATGACAAGGTGATCTATGCCTACGTGCCGGATATGATTCGCTACTACCTCAAGGAAGAACCCCTGATGGATAGCGTCAAAACCTATCTCTGCATGCTCGAGAAAGATCGCGAATACGTCCTCAAAAATCTCGACAAGCTGGTGGTCAAACCGGCCAATGAGTCGGGCGGTTACGGCATGATGGTCGGCCCCCACGCCACAGCAGAAAAACGCCGTGAATTTGCCAAACTGATCGAAGAAAACCCCCGCAATTATATTGCCCAACCCACTCTGTCACTCTCAACGGCACCGACCTGTATTGACCATAAGGTAGAGCCCAGGCACTTGGACTTAAGGCCTTTTATCCTGCAGGGCAAGGATGTCTGGGTTACCCCAGGCGGCTTGACGCGAGTGGCCATGGTGAAGGGTTCGCTAGTAGTGAATTCCTCCCAGGGTGGTGGCAGTAAAGATACCTGGATTGTGGAGAGCAACAAATGACTATGCTGTCTCGCGTCGCCGACCGCCTGTACTGGATGTCCAGGTACCTTGAGCGCGCTGAAAATACTGCACGATTTACCAGCGCCTACACCCACCTGATTCTGGACTTACCCAGAGGGGCCGAACTCGGCGGATGGCAGGTATTGGTAGATATCCTCGACGCCGAACCGGTTTTCAAAAAACATTATCGTGTCTTTAACGAACAGAATGTCCTGAGATTTTTAATCGCGGACCTCAACAATTTTTCCAGCATCAATTATGCCATCAAGGCTGCCCGGGAAAATGTGAGAACCACTCGCGACGTACTGCCGGAAGAAACTTGGGAGCATGTCAACGAGCTGTACATTATGTGCAAGGACATGGCAGAGAAATCTGTCGGCCGGCGGCATCGCTACGAGTTCCTGGAGCAGATTATCTCCCGTTGCCAGATGATCAATGGCCTGCTGATGACTACCCTGTGTCGCGACCACCCCCACCGTTTTATCAAGTTGGGGCACCTGATGGAACGTGCCGACATGACCACACGCATCGTTGATGTGGGTGCGGGCGCCATTCTGGAACGGGAGAATAGCAACCCTGCAGAAGACACTCTGTTGTGGAGCAGCATGCTGCAATCACTTTCAGCAATCAGTGCTTACCGGCAAAAGATTGGTCCACTGGTCGAGCCTGACCCGGCCGTTAATTTTATTTTCAAGGAGCAGACCCTGCCCCGTACAGTGGCCTTTTGCCTGAAAGGTATTCTCGAGGAACTTGCACCGCTGAAGAACAATGAAACGGCGATTGGCATTGCTGAATCCGCACTGCGCAAACTGACACGCTTCGATGTTCAGAAAAAGACCTATGAAGAACTTCACCAGTTCATCGACCAGTTCCAGATTTACCTTTGCGATCTGGATGATGCCATCACCAACACCTGGTTTTTGCCTATCCCCACTGAACCTGAAGAAGCATAAACCGGCCAGCCCCCACTGCTGTCACGACGTAGCTCGGGGGCTTTCAGGCCCGGTAATAATCAGACATCTGCACCAAAAACCAGAGACAGCGGCGGCAACTCGTTAAAGGCCCTGCGAATATTCTCATCCCAGCTCTGACGCAACTTCACCAGGTAGGGATCATTTTCCTCAAACTTGCAGTAATGGGATGAATTGGAGAGGCTGTCTGTTGGATAAAACAGCAGCTCTATTGGCGGTCCCACCGTAGCATTACTGCGCATGGTTGAATCAAGGGACACCAGCGCACAACGCATGGCCGTCTCATGGGGCGTGGCCGGCCTGATAATACGATCCAGAATAGGTTTGCCGTATTTGGTCTCGCCAATCTGCAGAAAGGGGTACTGCTCCGAGGCGGTAATATGGTTGCCCTCCGGATAAATCATATACAGCTCGGGCTCGCCACCCTTGATCTGACCACCGAGAATAAATGTCGCCTCTGCGTTAAAGCCGCCGCCACTGCCACCTCCTTTATGCTTGCCCTGTTCCTTAAGACTGAGCGCACCCACATAATCGGCAATATCTGCAACATAGCTGGCTTTACGCAGATTAAATTCCGTGTCTTCTTTCAGGTCCCGCTCTATCTGGGCAACAACTGCCTGGCTGGTCGCGAGATTGCCAGCCGTCACCATCATCAATTGGCGATCGCCATGGATAGAAAAACGGTGCAACTTGCTGTAAGTGCTGACCCTGTCCGGACCCGCATTGGTACGAGAGTCCGAGCAGAAAACCAGCCCTTCGTTTAATTTAATGGCAACACAGTACGTCATAGTGACAAGGTGGCTCCAAATTCCCGGACAGAGTATTTCGAAAAAGGTAGAAAAGCATAAAACCTCACCCCGATAAAAGCCATCTATTCAGCAACTGATCGCCCACTCAGAGCCTATCAACAACGTCGCAATCACCGAGACCAGAACAAATGCTGGCACCAAAATGGAACACCCCCAAAACAAGCCAGCTCACAACTGGTGCGAACAGCACCTTTAAATGGTCGTTTTATAGTGCATAAAAAATTCTACAAACATAAAAGATATTTAAAATCATACTGTTAATAATTTTTGGCGAATTAGGTACGAATATTGCTTGCCCACGACACAATTTTTTTAATGTTCAAAAATGGTGCCCCATGACAACACTGCGTATTAATTTGCTGGACTTCAGAGACCCGAAAATCAGAACACTTCACCTGACCTGGTTCGCTTTTTTTCTCACCTTCGTGGTCTGGTTTAGCCATGCGCCCTTAAAACCGCTCATCATGGAAACCTTTAACCTGACAACCGCTCAGTGGAAAACCCTACTGACACTAAACGTAGCGTTAACCATTCCAGCCCGTATCATCATCGGCATTCTGGTTGACCGCTTTGGTCCCCGCATGGTTTTTTCTTGCCTGTTATTGCTCTCGGGCATTTTCTGTACATTATTCGCGCTGTCTCAAACCTATGAACAGCTTGCACTGACACGCCTTCTGCTTGGTTTTGTCGGTGCGGGCTTTGTTATCGGTATTCGCATGGTAGGCGAGTGGTTCCCAGCCAAGTCCGTAGGACTGGCCCAGGGCATTTATGGCGGCTGGGGCAACTTTGGATCTTCAGCCGCAGCCTTTTCCCTGCCGACTATCGCCCTGACTGTGTTTGGCGGTGAAGACGGCTGGCGTTACGCCATTGGCCTCACCGGCGTCATCGCATCGTTATATGGTGTGGTTTACGGCCTACGAGCACGCAACACCCCGAAAGGATCCACCTACTTTAAACCCAAGAGAACGGGGGGCCTTGAAGTAACCAGTAAAAAAGATTTTATCCTCTACATCCTCATGAACATCCCCATGTATCTGATTCTTTCCGTACTGGTCTGGAAGGTGTCCCCCTCAGGGACCAACCTCATTTCCTATACAGCAGCGGACATCTTTTACATTGCCTTTAGCGTTCTGTTTCTTTTCCAGGTCTCCCAAATCTACAAAGTGAACAAGGAGATGCTGAAACATGGTGCCCCCGAAAGCGACAAGTACGAATTCAAACAGGTAGCTGTTCTCGACTGGGCTTACTTTGTCACTTTTGGCTCGGAACTGGCCGTCGTCTCAATGCTGCCAGGATTCTTCCTGGACACATTTGAAGGCTTAAGCCTGGCAGCTGCCGGCGCCCTGGCCAGTGCGTTTGCCTTTATGAATCTGGTGGCTCGCCCGAGTGGCGGATGGTTCAGTGACCGCTTTGGGCGCCGTAAGGCTCTGTCCATCCTGATTATTGGCCTTGGGATTGGTTATCTGGTTCTTTCACAAATAACAGGAGACTGGCCTGTTTTCCTCGCCGTGGCCGCCGTCATGTGTTGTTCGTTTTTTGTTCAGGCCGGTGAAGGCGCTGTGTTCGCTATTGTCCCCCTGATCAAACGCCGCATGACCGGCCAAATTGCCGGCATGGCTGGGGCCTACGGCAATGTTGGCGCAGTCACCTTCCTCACCGCCTATACATTCGTCGATGCATCCACCTTCTTCCTGATTATTGCCGCTTCCGCGATTGTAGTATTCTTTTTGGCTCAACTTCTCACCGAGCCAAGCGGTCATACGACAGAAATCTTGCCCGATGGCACTGTCCAACTGATCGAAGTCAGCTAAGCCAGGTCATCTGATGCCAGAACATGCGTTATCACATCTCAGCCGGCAACTGGATATTCAGGTAGGCCAGCATTCTGTTGCCGGCCTTAAATCTGACAATGATGACGCAGTTGGCATTCGCATTCCCGAGGGCTCATCGCTGACCACCAAAGGGGCCGTAGCCGTTATCGCTGACGGTGTCAGCACGGCAGAGTCTGGCAAGGAGGCCAGCCAGATTGCAGTTACTTCATTCCTTTCGGATTACTACTCTACCCATGACAGCTGGTCGATTCAGACCAGCGGTCTGAAGGTTCTTGTAGCCCTGAACCGCTGGCTTTATGGTCTGGGACAATCCTATGCTTCCGCCGAAAAAGGCTTTATCACCACCTTCAGCGCCCTGATCCTGAAATCGGCTGGCGCCTATATTTTTCATGTTGGCGATAGCCGTATCTACAGATTGCGTGATGGCGATTTTGAATTGCTGACCAGAGACCACGCCACACCCGCGGGCAACGGACATCGATATCTGGCAAGGGCGCTGGGAATCGATGTCAATCTGGAAATTGATTTTTACCAATTCAACCTGCTTCCCGGTGATCGCTTTTTGCTGACCACTGATGGCATTCACGACTGGATGAGCAATGAGCAACTGCAACGACACCTTGGCAGCATCACTGATCCCCAACAGACTTGCACAGCAATTGCTGAAGAAGCCCTGGCAAACGGTAGCGATGACAACCTCAGCGTCCAACTGCTCTGTGTCAATCACACCGGTCCCGCAGAGAAAGATGACGTTTTGTCATACCTGCGTACGCTGCCTTGCCCACCACCTCTGAGCAAAGGCCACATCCTTGATGACTGGCGCGTACTGGAGGAGCTGCACGCCAACAATCGCAGCGAGGTATATCTGGTCGAAAACACCACCGACAACACCAAAGCCATCCTCAAGGCACCCTCCTCCCTCAACATTGATGACCCCGCGTATCTGGAAAGATTTGTGCTTGAAGAGTGGATAGGCTCGCGAATCCACAATGCCAATATTGTTAAAGTGCTGCGTCCAAGAAATTCCCGCAAGTTTCTGTACTACCTGACGGAATACGTGCAAGGACCAACTCTGGCTCAACTACTCAAGGAAAGGACCCGCCTGTCTGTAGTGGATGCGCGCAATATCATCACACAGGTGGCATCGGGGCTCAGAGCATTCCATCGCAAGGACACGCTGCACCAAGACATCAAGCCCGAGAATATTATTTACTCGGACAAGGGCGTGAAAATCATCGATTTTGGGTCAGCCCATATCGCGGGCATCAATGAAATCGAGACAACCATTGAACGCTCCAACCAGCTGGGAACAAAAGGTTATTCGGCACCCGAATACCAGCTCGGCCAGCGCGCCGGGCAGTACAGTGACCAATTCTCACTCGGCATCCTGCTTTACGAACTACTTACCGGGAAACACCCCTATGGGCCCCAGTACCAGAAAGCCGTGACAGCCAAGGATTTTTCTCTGCTCAATTACACCCCTAGCTACGAATATAACTCCCTGATTCCCGCATGGATGGATATGGCTATTCAAAAAGCCGTTTCCCTTAACCCAAAACAGCGCTATTCCGCCCTGTCAGAATTTATTACCGACCTGAATACCGCCAACCCTACTTTTACCACCATGAATCAAAGGCCTTACTTGGAGCGCAATCCGTTGCGCTTCTGGAAAGCCACAGCAATCCTGCTGTTTTTGAGCAACCTGGTGTTACTTTTTCTTCTCAACCGATGATGGCAACTAGCCACCCACTCAACTTAAGCACCAGAATAACGCAGTAAAACTCACCAAATTGGTGCGCAATTCAAGTCGCGGCTGGGCAGCCACAGAAATAATACTTAAAAAACAACCAGCTAATCATTGGCACACAAATTGCTTTATTAAATAACTACCTTTTATTGCACAACGAGGTGCGTGTCAGATAACCCCTGACGCCCGCACCTGATACCGTTCGGTGCACGAGGCGTCAGACAACTGAGAGAGATGCAATATGTCACTCATAAATGTCGTCGTCATCGGCAACGGAATGGTGGGCCACCACTATGTGGAACAGCTGGCCAATTCTGAAGTCTCAGCGAAAATTACCGTACTTGGCGCAGAACCTCGCCCAGCCTACGACCGTGTCCATCTGTCAGAGTTTTTTGCCGGGCGCAAGCCTGAAGAACTGGCCCTGACAACCCGGGAACATTATGAAGAACTGGGTGTAACTGCCCATTTTGGCGACGCCGTTGTCGCCATTGACCGCGAGGCCAAAACCGTTACCACCGACAGTGGCCGCACGTTCAACTATGACAAACTGGTCATGGCCACCGGCTCCTACCCTTTTGTACCTCCCATTCCCGGCTCTGATCTGTCGAACTGCTTGGTCTATCGCACCATCGATGACCTGGGCCTGATTCAGGCAAAAAGCAAAAATGCCAAAATCGGGGTTGTTGTTGGCGGCGGCCTGCTAGGCCTCGAGGCAGCCAATGCGCTGCAAAATCTCGGCCTTGAAACCCATGTCGTGGAATTTGCGCCAGGTCTAATGGGTGTGCAGCTCGATGGCGGCGGCAGCGCCATGCTGCGCCGCAAGATTGAGGCACTGGGCGTCCAAGTACATACCAGCAAGGCGACCCAAACCATTGAAGACACGGATGGCGAGGGCAATACCCGCCTCGTGATGAACTTTGCCGACGGCGAAACTCTCGCAACCGATGTAATCGTGTTTTCCGCAGGCATTCGCCCCAGCGACCAGCTGGCCAGGGATTGCGGCCTGGAAGTCGGCCCCCGCGGCGGTATCGATATTGACTACCATTGCCGCACCAGCGACTCCAATATTTACGCCATCGGCGAATGCGCACTCTACGGCGGTATGATCTATGGCCTTGTGGCACCCGGTTATCGCATGGCAGAGGTGGCCGTAAGCCAGCTCACCGGTGAGCACAGCACGTTCAAGGGCGCCGACATGAGCACCAAGCTGAAGCTGCTGGGTGTGGATGTGGGTTCTATTGGTGATTCCCACGGCAAAACCGACGGCGCCATCTCCTATACCTTCAGCGATGAACGCGAGGAAGTGTACAAGCGCCTGATTGTCAGCGCAGACGGCAAGACCGCCCTGGGCGCGGTGCTGGTGGGCGACTGCTCCGACTATGACACGCTGCTGCAGTATTACCTGAACGGCATTGAGCTACCGGCCAATCCGGAAGCCATGATCCTGCCGGCCAGTGAAGGCGGTGCCCCGTTACTGGGTGCGGCTGCGCTGCCTGCCACGGCCACTATTTGCTCATGCCACAACGTCAGCAAGGGCGACATCATCAACGCCATCGACGGCGGCTGTTGCTCTCTCGCAGATGTAAAATGTGAAACTGCTGCCAGCACCGGCTGCGGCGGTTGCGCGGCGCTACTGAAAAACGTTGTCGACGACGAAATGGCTGCCCGCGGCATGGAAGTAAACAAGTCTATCTGTGAACACTTCAACTTCACCCGCCAGGAGCTGTTCCACATCGTCAAAGTGGAATCTATCAAGTCCTTTGAGGATCTGATCAAGCACCATGGCACTGGTCGTGGATGTGATATCTGCAAACCGGCAGTGGGCTCTATTCTCGCTTCTCTTTGGAATGATTACATTCTGGAAGATAACCACGTGGGCCTGCAGGACACCAACGATACCTTCCTGGCCAACATGCAAAAAAATGGCACCTACTCCGTTGTGCCCCGGGTTCCCGGCGGTGAAATCACTCCCGACAAATTGATTGTGCTCGGCGAAGTGGGTAAAAAATACAACCTCTATACAAAAATTACCGGCGGTCAGCGCATTGACCTGTTTGGCGCCCGCGTCGATCAACTGCCTGACATCTGGAAGGAGCTGATCGATGCCGGTTTCGAGACCGGCCACGCCTACGGCAAGGCCCTGCGCACGGTGAAATCCTGTGTCGGCAGCACCTGGTGTCGCTACGGTGTACAGGACAGTGTCGGCATGGCCATCTATGTTGAGGACCGCTACAAGGGTCTGCGCTCCCCACACAAACTGAAGTCCGCAGTGTCCGGCTGTACCCGTGAGTGTGCCGAGGCGCAGTCCAAGGACTTTGGGGTCATCGCCACCGAGCACGGCTGGAACCTGTACCTTTGTGGCAACGGCGGCATGAAGCCCCGCCACGCGGACCTGTTCGCCACCGATCTCGACGACGAAACCCTGATCAAGTACATCGACCGTTTCCTGATGTTTTACGTGCGCACCGCCGACCGCTTGCAGCGTACTTCCGTGTGGCTGGACAACCTGGAGGGTGGTCTCGACTACCTGAAAGAAGTCATCATCGATGACAAACTCGGCATCTGCGCCGAACTGGAAGAACAGATGAACAGCATCGTCGGCACCTACCAGTGCGAGTGGAAAACTACCATCGAGGATCCGGAAAAACTGAAGCGCTTCCGCCAGTTCGTGAATGCCCCGGACGCCAAAGACGAGACCGTGGTCTTTGTTGAAGAGCGTGGCCAGGTTCGTCCGGCCAACGAAGACGAGCTCCAGAATATCATCGCCAAATCAGCGTAGGAGGAATTGCTGATGAGTACTGCAGAAAACAGAGTGTCCGATAGCGCCCAGGTGATTTGCCAGCGCGAGGACCTGATACCCAATTCCGGCATCTGCGCGCTGGTCAATGGTCAGCAAGTGGCTGTGTTTTACCTGCCGGAAGAAACCCCGCAGGTCTATGCCATTGGCAACTGGGACCCTATCGGCAAGGCCAATGTTCTATCGCGGGGTATTGTCGGCGATGTACAGGGGCGAATCGTGGTCGCCTCGCCACTCTACAAACAACATTTTGACCTCGTCACTGGCGAGTGCCTGGAAAACGAGGACACCCCGGTGCCCGTTTTCAGCGTTGAGCTTGTAGATGAACAGGTAATCCTTAGCGAATGATCCCGGTATAACAATAACTGAACCGAGAAAGCACCATGCTATTTGGACGCAAGAACCGCAAGCCCATTGTCATTCCGGCAAAGAAAGTGAAGGAGTGGAAGTACACCACCTGTAACTACTGCTCCACCGGCTGCTCCATCGAGATTGGCCTTAATGAAGAAGGCAAGATTGTCACCAGTCGGGGGCATGCGGGCGCCGACGTGAACCGTGGCAAATTATGCATCAAGGGCATTCTGGAACATGATCTGTTCCATTCCCCCGGCCGCGGCAAGCAGCCGCTCATGCGCCCGGGAAAACAGCAACCCCTTCAACCAGCAACCTGGGATGATGCCCTGGATACCAGCGCGGCAAAAATCCGCGAGATCCAGGAAAAATACGGTCGAGATGCCTTTGCTGTGGTCTCCACCGGTCAGTTATTAACCGAAGAATTCTACACCCTCGGCAAGCTGGTGCGCGGCTGTATCGGCACTAATAATTACGACGGCAACACCACCCTGTGCATGGCTTCCGCCGTATCCGGCTACAAGCGTTCCTTTGGCTCCGACGGCCCTCCCGGCTGTTATGAGGATTTTGAACATACCGGCTGCCTCATGGCGTTTGGCTCCAATCTCCCAGAACAGCATCCGATCATTTACTGGCGCCTGAAAGAGGCCAGGGAAAAACGCCATTTTCCCATGATCGTCATCGATCCCCGGGTCACCATGTTGGCCCAGTTTGCCGACATCCATTTACCCATTACCCCCGGCACCGATTGCGTCCTGATTAATTCGATGCTGCACGTGATCATTTCCGAGGGCCTGCACGACCAGGCCTACATTGACGCTCACACCAACGGCTTTGAAGAACTGAAGGCAACGGTGGCGGACTACGACCCGATTCAGGCACAGCATATCTGCGGTATTGACGAGGACATGATTCGCCACGTGGCGCGACTCTATGCCAAAGCCGACAGCGCCATGTCCATCTGGACCATGGGCATCAACCAGAGCACCCACGGATCAGACGGGGTGGCCAACATCAACAACCTGAACCTGGTCACCGGCAATATCGGCAAGCCCGGCGGCACCAGCCTGTCCATCACCGGCCAGTGCAACGCCATGGGCACCCGGGAGTGGTCCTCCTGTTCCGGCCTGCCGGGTTACCGACTGCTGGAAAATCCGGAGCACCGGCGCCAGATCAGTGACTTCTGGGGCGTGGATGAATCATTCTTCCCGGAAAAACGCGGCCTCACCCAGACAGATATTTTTCCCGCCATCGAGAGCGGCGAGATACGCGGCCTGTGGCTGGTGGCCACCAACCCGTTGACGTCCATGGCCAACCAACCCCGCATCCGCAAGATGTTTGAAAAACTCGACTTCCTGATTGTTCAGGATGTCTACGAGGATGTGGAGACCAATGAATATGCCGACGTCTTCTTTCCCGCGGCCGTGTGGGCGGAAAAAGAAGGCTGCCATACCAACACCGAACGGCGCGTCAACCTGACACGCAACGTGATCGCCCCCTACGGCGACTCAAAGCCGGACTTCTGGATTTTCAACCAGATGGCCAAACGTTTCGAAAACGGCAACAAAATCCATTTCCCGGAAACTCCGGAAGGTGCCTTTGATGAGATGAAGCAACTCTCCATCGGCACCGGCCGTACCCTAGATATTTCCGGGATGAGCTACGACAAGATCGAACAGGCCAAAGGCATTCAGTGGCCCTACAGCAGTGATAACGACAGTCTGAAAGGAAGCCCCCGCCTCTACACTGACGGAAAATTCCAGACGCCTGATGGCCGCGCCAACCTGATCTCGGTGAAATTCCGCGACAACAATGAAAAGCCCGATGAAAACTACCCCTTCTGGTGTAACAGCGGCCGTGTGGTGGAACATTTCCACACCCGCACCCGCACCGGCAAGATCGGCAACTGCAACAAGTTCAGTCCGACACCCTACATGGAGATCAACCCGGATGCCGCCGAAGCCCTGGGCATAGAACAACAAACCTATGTGCGACTTGTGTCCCGACGGGGTGATGCAGTAGTGCTGGCGCAACTTACACACCGGGTTCCCCGGGACATGGTATTTATTCCCTTTCACTTTCATGACTGCGTAAACCGACTGACCCTGGGTCTGCTGGACCCCTATTCCCGGCAGCCGGCCTTCAAACAGTGTGCAGTGCGCATTGAACATGTGGATCAGAAAGAAGCTGCGCGCCTGAACGTTGAGCGCCGCAGTTACTAGGGACAGGAGAAGAGTTTGAATGAACAGTGAAGTAAAAGAACTGTCGAGCGAGACGGTCGAAACACAACAGGCTGATGGCAGTACCCTCTGGGAAATTCGCACCCAGGAGCAGCCCTATGCTTTTTTATCCGATCCCGACATCGCCGACACCAACCGCTATGGGCAAAAAATTGACCTGCTGGATTTAACCGAAGGCAAACTCCCCAAGGACCGCCCGCTGTTCATTAACGAAAATCCGGAAGTGGGCAGCAACCCCAACCGCAACAAACAGCACGCATTCTTTTTTACCGCTGACAACTGTATCGGCTGTCATGCCTGCGAGTCGGCCTGCGCCGAAAAAAATGAAACCCCACCACACCTAGCCTTTCGTTCCGTGGGTTATGTCGAGGGCGGCAGCTACCCGGACTACCAGCGCCTCAATATTTCCATGGCCTGCAATCACTGTGACGACCCGGTCTGTCTGAAAGGTTGTCCCACACGCGCCTATACCAAACACGTGGAATACGGTGCTGTCCTGCAGGATCCGGACACCTGCTTCGGCTGCGGTTACTGCACCTGGGTCTGCCCCTACAATGCACCACAGCTGGACCCAGTTGAAGGACAGGTCTCGAAGTGCAACATGTGTGTGGATCGTCTGGAAGTGAACCTCAAGCCGGCCTGCGTTTCCGCCTGTGTCGGCAATGCCCTGGATTTTGGTGTGGTGGAAAATATTCCAGAAAACCGGGAGCAGGCCAAAGTCTCCATTCCCGGCTTCCCCGATCCGGAAATCACCCATCCCAATATCCGCTTCCAGCAGGTGCGTGAACTGCCGGAAGAGATGAAACGCACCGACTCACAGCCAGTGAAATACCACAAGGCCGCAGATGGCAACTACA
>SBGI01000101.1 GCA_006227015.1 Gammaproteobacteria bacterium | reverse complement strand
TAGCGGCGCGGGCTCATCATTCTGAACAATGTACCGGGCTTGCCTGGAAACATGGAGGAACCGGAGCCCGTTGCACAGAGCACCAGTTTATTGCAGCGCTGCGGGTATTGCTTGGCGAACTGCTGGGCCAGCGCACCGCCCCAGGATAAGCCCAGCACATCCACCGTGGTGTAACCGAGCTGGTCGAGCAGCGTTGCCGTGAGGCGGGCATAACTGCGCATAAGCCAGGGAAAGGTTTGCGTATCGGACTTTCCGGCACCCGGCATATCAAAAATAATAATTTCCGTGTCTTCCATGGCATTGATAAAGGATTCCAGCACTTCCAGGCTGGCACCAATACCGTTGAGCAACAGCAAGGGCTTGCCCTTCCCGGAACCACGCCGAATACCGACGCGGATATTCAATCCCGTCGTGGTCAGCCAGTAGATCTCCAGCCCACTGGCAATATGCGGCGCATCCTGAACCTCATCCAGGATCATCTCAGCTGTAGACATAGGTGCCCGGGGCAGCCTCCATGGTGGGATGATTGCGATTGCCAAGATTGCGCGGTGCTGTTTTGCGTTCTCCGGATCGCTCCTTCAGCCACTCCGACCAATCGGTCCACCAGGAGCCCTCGCGTTGTTCAGCGTGCTCCAACCATATATCGGGAGATTCAGGCAGCTCTTCATTGCAGTAATAGCGTGCCCGGGTGTTTCCGGGGGGATTCACCAGACTCTGGATATGACCGCTGGAGCTGAGAACAAATTTGATATTGCCACCTACGAACTGGGTGGTCTGATAGCAGACTTTCCAGGGAGTGATGTGGTCGGAGAGCCCGGCGGTAACATATTTGTCGCAATCCAGCGTCTGCAGGTTGATGGCGGTATCCAGCACTTCCATCTCGCCTTTTTCCAGCAGATTGTGTTCAAACAAATCCAGGAAATCACAGTGGAGCTGGGCGGGTAGATTAGTGGAATCACTGTTCCAGAACAGAATGTCGAATGCCGGCGGTGCCTCACCCAGCAGGTAATTATTGACGTGATAGTTCCAGACCAGGTCGTTGGGCCGCATCCAGTTGAACACCCTCGACAGCTCCGGGCCCTCCAGCACGCCTTTTTCACGGGAACGGATGCGCGCCGCCTGAAGTGAAGATGGCGAGGTAAACACGCTCATTTCCATTTCCTTGGACTTCATGCTCAGCATGCACACCGACAGGCTCAGGCTGTTGACCAGATTGCGGCCATTCTCTTTCAGGTAGGACGACAAGATCGACGAGGTAATGCCACCGGCGCAGGCTCCCACCACATTGATATCGTCGCTGCGGGTGATATCGAGGATGACATCGATGGCCTCGCTGGCTGCACTGATATATTCATCCAGCCCCCAGTCGCCGTTTTCCGCCACGGGGTTGCGCCAGCTGATGACAAACACCTGAAAGCCCTGATCGAGACAAAAGCGGAAGAAACTCTTTTCCGGTGTCAGGTCGTAGATGTAAAACTTGTTGATCTGTGGCGGGATAATCAACAGAGGGCGGCGATAAACCCGCGATGTGCGCGGCCGATACTGAATCAGTTCCAGCTGCTCATTGCGATATACCACGGACCCTTCCGTGGTGGCCAGATTGACCCCCACGTGAAATTTACTTTTATCTACCTGGGAAGGCATGCCGTGATTGTTCTGAAGGTCGTTAACGTAATTTTTCAGGCCCTTGATCAGGCTGTTGCCTCTTGTCTCAACCACCTTGCGCAAAGCCTTGGGGTTGCCCAGCAGAAAATTGGTGGGGGACATAGAAGTGGTCAGCACTTCCTTGACGAACTTGGCCCGGCGCAGATCCAGCCCATCCAGGTCGAGATCATCCACCAGCTCGTCCAGAGATTCATCCCAGGCAAAATACGCCTGCTTCAGCTTCCGGTAGAGAACATTTTCTTCCCAGGAGGGGTCGGAAAAACGACGGTCCTTGATGGTATCATCATACTCGTCCGTGCCTTTCAGAATATCGGCGACCCGCCGCCCGAAGCGCTTGCTGTAGCGCAATACCTTTGACGGCTGTGCGGCGGCCTGCTTGGCGGTTTTTTTAACCGCACTCTTAATATCTTCTGTACTCACGCCCACCAGCGGATTGAGCGCGACAGTGTTCTCGATCGCTTTGGCTAGCAGCTCTTCCTGAATTTGTGCTGCAGACTTTTTGCTCTTTTCGGACATACGTTCACCCTTGGAAAAGGTTGTACCAGGAGCGGGGAGGGGAGAGAAGATCGGTTGACCTTCCGACTAACTCTACCACCTGCAGGCGGCATCGCAAAGCATGGCATACCCATGGGACGGTTTCAGCCTTGCAGGATTCTCAGTAAGCATAGCACTTCTGAACACCGAAATACGGTGGACAAGATCAGGGGTAGAGCTGTTCGGACAGGTAGTTTTCCAGCTTTTCCAGATCCGGAATCAGGGCCTGCCAACTGTCCATGGCCACGGCCATCATAGCAAAGGGATGGCATTCCGAGCTCATTTCCTGCATCAGATCCGCAGGAGTCATGCGCATCAAGTGGGGGAAGCCCTGAATCTGCAAGGCAAAGAAGTTGAACTTCTGGTTGTCGGTCATGGCGTGCAGCACCAGAGCCATTCGCCCCTGTGACGGACTCCCACCTGTGCCATCCAACCCCTCAAAAGAGACCAACGGGATACGTTGCAGGCGCCATTCCATCCAGCCAATCAACCAGTCTGGCTCATTGACCGGCTCACACACCACTTGCTGAACCACCTCGGCAACACCGGCAGCGGGCACCAACAAGCGATGTCCCTGAATGGAGACAAAGAGGCTGTCCACTTCCGTCTGCAGTAGCCCGCTGTCTATTTGTAACTCGGTCATGTGACTAGTCTCCAATACCGGCGCCCCGCCTGGGCAACCTATTGCTCGGCAAGTTGTACCACTTCTGACATGGCAGTGAGCAGTTCATCTTCCTGGTAGGGCTTGCCCATATACCGTTCAACACCCAGGGCAAGGGCTCTGTCACGGTGTTTATCGCCGGTTCGCGAGGTAATCATGATGATGGGAATGGCGCGCAAACTGTTGCTGCCCTTGACGCGCTTCGCCACTTCAAAGCCGTCCATGCGCGGCATCTCGATATCCAGCAACATAACGTCCGGACGGCGATCTTCCAGTAACTTCATGGCCTCGACCCCATCCCGGGCAGTCAATACTTCGAAGCCCTCCCGCTCAAGGAAGCGGCTGGTGACCTTGCGGACGGTCACAGAGTCGTCCACCACCATGACACAGATGGCACTGGACTGGTCGCGATCCTGTTTGGAATCGTGTACCTCAACACCGGCTCTGGCCACAACTTCGGCGCGCAGCAGGCCCAGCATGTCGAGAATGATCACCACGCGGCCATCGCCCATCAGCGTTGCCCCGGACAGCCCGGGAACCTTGCTGAACGGCAGCCCGAGGCTTTTCGCAACAATTTCCGCGCTGCCTGCCAGACCATCGACCTGAACCGCGTAACGGCGTGTTTCAGTGTGCACCAACACCAGAAATACTGACTGTTGCGAGGTATCAATCCGGGGCGTTGCACCCTCTTTGATCAGACTGCCGAGATAACGCACCTCGTACTGCTCGCCGGCATATTCCAGCCGTGAGTCGGGGTGGCGATAGTATTGCTCCAGTTCGCCGGGACTCATGCGAACCACACCGTCAACACTGCTCAAAGGTAGGGCATAGAGTTCGCCATACATTTCAATCATTAACGCGCGGTTAACGGAAACGGTGAAAGGCAGACGGATAATAAACTGTGTTCCCTGGCCTGGCTGGGAAAGTATCTGGATGGTGCCGCCCAGCTCGCGGACCTGGCTGTTGACCACATCCATGCCGACACCACGGCCCGATACCTGGGAAACTTTTTCGGCGGTGGAGAAACCTGGCTCAAAGATAAACTGTATGACATCCTGGTCATCCAGGTTGTTGTCTGCGGGAATCAGCTCGCGCTCAATGGCGCGCTGGCGAATAGCCTCGGTATTGAGTCCGCGACCATCGTCAGAAAGCTGTATCAGAATATCGCCACCCTCACGCACCAGCCCCACCGAAATGGTACCGGTTTCCGGCTTGCCCGCCGACAGGCGGTCTGCCCCAGGCTCCATGCCATGATCAATGGAGTTGCGGATCATATGCTCCAGCGGCGCCAGCATCTGCTCCATCACCGAGCGGTCCATCTCCCCATCGATATTGACCAGCTTCAGGTCCACCTTCTTACCCAGTTCATCGCTGACCTGCCGCACAATACGGCGCAGTCTCGGCACAATCCGCGTGAACGGCACCAGGCGCATGCGCATCAGCCGTTCCTGTAGGTCAGTGACAATACGTGCCTGTCCCATCAGGTGAGACTCGGCACCACGGGCTTTGTCGCCGAGTGTTTCCTTGAGATCCTGCAGATCGTAGGCGGACTCCAGCAGAGACTGCGACAACTGCTGCAAGTGGGAATAGCGGTCCATTTCCAGGGGGTCGAAGCCTTCCGGGGCATTCAGGGCTTCCAACTGTTCCTGACGGAACATCATATGGGCTTCTGTTTCCATGCCAATGCGACGCACCTGATCCTTGAGGCGGGCAATGGTGGACTGCATCTCATCCAGGGTATAGGCAAAATCGTTGACCTGCTGCTCCGCGCGGCCACGGGAAATACTGGTTTCCCCCGTCAGGTTTACCAGGCTCTCCAGGAGCGGCGCCGAGACCTTGATCGTATCCTGCTGGCCCGAGAGCTGTCGCTGTTGCTGCGGCGCGGCTGGCTCGATAATTTCCGGCAATAACTCTTCAGCAGCCGGGTTATCCGGCAGTGGCTCCGGCAATATCTCGGGTTGAATCTCGGCAGCACTGACATCTGCCATGGGTTGATCTTGCTCCGGCAGCTCTTCTGCGGTTGCTGTGTCTATCGGAACAGAAGGCTCAATGACGGCCTCAGGCGGCGGTGTCAGTGCCGGCTCTTCTTCGGCGAACAGCTGCCGGGCAGCGGTCAGTGCTGCCAACAGGTGATCCTGACGGCGCATCAGCCCACGAAAAACATCCTCATTGAGCCGGTCACGATGGCTTTCCAGTGTGAGAATTTCAGTTTCGAAATCGTGGCTGAGCTCACCGAGCTGCTGCAAGCTGGCCATTCGCGCCCCACCCTTAAAGGTATGCAGGGCTCGCTTCAGGGACTCGATACTGTTTTGATCCTGCCAATCCTGAGCCCACTGTTGCAGGCCACGGTCAATGTCCTCCAGCAGTTCATCCGCTTCGCTGATGAAAATTTCGAGAATTTCCAGATCAATGTCATCGCGGTTAATTGCCGCAACCTGAAATTCCACAACAGCCTCGTCCACAGGTAAAAGCTGTTCTCCCGAAGGCTCGACCTGCTCTGCAGGAGGCTCCACGGCTTCGTCAATTTGCTGAACTCTGTCCTCATCTACGGCTTGTGAATCTGTCTCGGCAAAAGCACCCTCACCCGCCAACTCGAGGTGATCTTGTGGCATGTCGCCGAAATCACTGACGTTTTCAACCGGTGGCAACGTGGCAATTTCGGTTAATGCCTGCTCCAGGGAATCGGAGCAGGACGTCAAATCCTGGTTAGCAGCCACCGCATCCACCATGCCGAGCAACTCGCGGTGCGCCTGCAAAAGGGTGCTGAGTAATGGTTCATCCAGCTGGTGATTGCCGGACAATATTTGCTGATAAGCTGCACCCAATTGTTGTGCCAATTGCTGCATAGGCTGCACGCCAGCCCGCTCGGCCGCCTCGGCCACTTTTGACAGTTCATCAGCAAACTGACCGGCAATGGATTGATCTTCGGGATTTTGCTGCCAATGGCGGATCATCTCTTCCGCATCCAGCAAGGCCTGCATGCCTTCGGTCATCAGCAGATTCAGTAAATCAGGGCTTACCTGATGTGATGACTCATTTGTCTCGCTGCCCAACACTACTGCCATCGCCCGATCACGAAGCTCAGACAGGCGTTCCAGGAAGACTGGCAATTCAGGGATATCCTCGACCCGGCCATGACCAGGTACCGTCGACAGTGACAAACGACAATAGGTGTCTGCATCTCCCAGCAAGTCGACAATGTCACCATCGACGTTCAGCTGATAGGTGTACAGCTCTTTGACAAAGCTCTCCAGGGGCGTGGCGAGATCACCAATGGATTCAACACCCGCCATGCGCGCACTGCCCTTGAGGGTATGCAAGGCTGCCTGCAGTTCGCTGCTTGGCGGGTCATACACTGGTGCCGCCTGGCGTTGCTGTTCAACAAACTGGCCTATCACGCCCAGGTGCTGCAAGGCCTCTTCGGAAAAGATCGACAACAGCTCCAGCTCTTCCGGATCAATGTCGTGAACTGCCTGTTCGACCCTTTCATCCGCGATGTCGTTTTCCGATTCAATTCTGTTCTCGTCGGCAGGCTGGTCTCCACTACCCTGCGCCGAATCGACTTCACCCTCATCAAGCTGTGGCAGGGCGACCTCTTCGCCCTTGGCGAGGGCCTCTGCTGCGATCATCAGCTGACCGACATACTCCGCTCTTTGCGGCTTGCGGCGCAGACGAAATGCCTCACTGACTTCGGGAATCACTTCCAGCCCAAGTTCCACCACAGCCATCAGAGTGGGTGTCACCACAACACGTTTTTCCAGTGCCTTGTTGAGCAGGTTCTCCAGTTGCCAGGCCAGCTCTCCCAGCGTTTCTGCACCAACCATGCGGCCACCGCCCTTGAGGGTGTGGAAGGCACGACGAACTTCAGTTAATGGTTCTTCACTGTCCGGCTGCTCAACCCATAACTGGTAATTTTCCCTGAGCGTCTCCATGACCTCGTCGACTTCTTCCAGGAACACCTCGATGATTTCATCATCGACCTGCGGCTCTTCCCGTTCATCAGGCGCGGGCTCAGCAGGCGACTCATCCACGGTATCGGATGTAGCGGTCGCTGGCTCAGGAACTTCTTCTACGGGTTTGTCTACATCGGGCTGTAATACAGGAATAACTGCCGGGGCTTCCTGCTGGTCGAGACCAGTCACGGGATACCCGAGTTTAGCCACGCTTTTTTCTGCCAGGGACAGGATCATGTCCTCGGAGTCCGCATCCTGCTGGTCGAGCACATCCAGAAAATATTCAATACTGGTCAATGCTTCAGCGAGAGAATCCAGCATATTCCAGTTGGGCACACTATGCTCGGAGAGCACTTCTTCAGAGAGGTAGCGCTGGCAAGCCGTCAAAACTTTGGCGGCCCTTTGCTGTTCCAGAACTGCCAAGGCACCTTTGACATCCATTAGCAACTGGGGCACATCAGCAAGCTTGTCACGCTGCCATTGAGAAGCGATGAAATCGACGATGACGTCCTTGATTTTCTCAAGGCCACTTTTCGCTTCCGCCAGCAGTGCCATCTGTGCACGGTTGAGCTCCACCTGCATGGCATTGCTGGTGGTAACACCCTCAATCAGCTGCCTGTTCTGCTCAAGCCAGCCTTGCAGGCCGTTTTCGGCCAGTACCAGCTTGTCTGCCATTGCCGCCAGACCACTGCGATCCTCCGGTTGTTGCCGAAACATCGCCCAGATTGACCTGGCTTCTTCAAGCTGCTGGTATTGCTCCTGCCTGCCCAGCATGAGCATGGAGTCGGTGATACGTTTGAGGCGCTCATCGGTTTCATCCATCAGCCCCTGGTAATCACCCGGGGCCTCCGACAGTTGCACCAAAGCCTCCTTCAACCGGCTGAATTCTTCCTCGAGAACCGTCACCATGGCTTTAGCCGTATCGTGCTGATACAACGCTGAAAATGTGTTGTTCGCTTCCTCCATCAGCACATCTGGCAGTGACTGGTCGAGGTGAAACTGTTCCCTGATCAGAGTGGATCTGGGACCTTCACTTTTTCCGTGGGCAATATAAAACAGGAGGTTTTTCAGCAGAGTTTCCGGCATGGGCTGCATCAGGCCGTCATAACCGGCCTGGGAAAGCCGACGTATTTCCACTTCCAGCTGCCGCAACAGCATCTGCACCGCCTGGCCCAACTTGATCTCTTTGCCGGCAATGCCTTCCAACAGAGCCAGAACCACATTCCAGAGCGGCTCCCGGGGCATACCCTTGCTCAGCTCACGAAGCCGGGAAAACACCTTGTCCAGGTAACTGAAGTTTTCTTCAATTTTCTCACCCCTAACCACACCAAGCAGGGCGTACTGATACATTTGCCTTAACTTGCGCAGCAAATTGGTCATGGCAACCGGATCGGGTTGCCGGTTGTAGGATTTGCTGAGCTGCGCTGAAGCGATCATGCGCGGGGTGAAGTAAGCGGTTTCCGACACCAGGGGCTCTGATTTGACGGCCCGCAACTCGTTCAGTAACAGCAGCAATGTTTCCGGCTGATCACGGCGGCTATCGAGCAACTGCCGCAGGTAAACCGGCAGGGTAAGGATGGCCTGAACCAGTACCGAACATGCATCGCTAATATTTAACACGCGCCGATCGAGAATGCGCTGGGCCACCTGCTCTATTTCCCCGGCCAGCAACAGAGGTCCATGACACTCGGCCATTTGCAGCGAACCACGCACTTGATGCGCCAGGGCGAGGCAACGGCGCATGGGCTCATCATTGTCTGGTTGAGCGAGAAAGGTTTCCAGCTCTTCGGCAGCTTCTTTCAGGCTGACCTCGACTTCATCGGCCAACCAGGACAAGCCCTGTAATTTTCCCCGTTGCTCCATTTAGCGCTCCTTGCTGCTTTCAGAGCGGACGAACACCAAAGCGTCATCAGCCCGTTGGCGCTGCATACCGGACACGGGTCGAGACAGGTACTCACCGGGTCCCAACACCAGGCAGCCGCCCGGTTTCAGACAGCCCGCCAACCGCTCAACAAGAGCCGTACGCTGCCTGTCACTGAAATAGACCAGCAGGTGCTGACAAAAAATAATATCCATGCCGCGAGTTTCATCCGGCCAGTAGTCGCTGACCAAATTTATCTTGCGGCAACGCACCCGGTCACGAAGCCCGGCCCCGATGCTGAACTGCTGTTCGCCGACTTGCTCAAAAGCTCTGCGCTCTTCCGGCGTCAGCCCCTTCAGCGACGTTTGGGGATAAATACCCTGGCGGGCCTGATCCAAAGCTGACTCGGAAATATCAGAAGCAAGAATCCGAAAAGAGGATAAAGGCAGGTATTGCCCGGCAGTGATTGCCATGGAGTAGGCTTCCTCGCCGGTAGCGCAGCCCGCGCTCCACATATTCAGTTGCCCTGGCGGCGATTGCTGAAAACGCGAGCGCAAAAATTGAGCCAGAAAATCGAAAGAGGGGCGGTGACGGAAAAAACCGGTTTCGCTAATCAGCACCTGCTCCAGCAACTCCTCCCACCAGCGGTCTACAGCCCCAGGATTCCTGGTGTCAGCGTCCCTGAAATGCTGTAGCTGACTGGCCAGTCCGCGGCGCACATGCGCTTCCCAGGCGGGGGTCACACAAACGCCGGTTCTCGTTTCCAGCAGGGCTGTCCAGCGACTAAACGTCAGGTCACTCAACGCCACAACCTGATCCATAAGGACTCTCCGTCAGGTACTCAGGTGTATTAGAGGGTTGAAGTTGTTTGTTTCGAGCTTTCTTCTTCTGTCTCATCCTCACTGTAGAAATCTTCTGTCAGCGCATCAAAGTCCAGCTCATCGTCGGGGTCTGTTTCCTGAAGCGACTTGAGCAGTGCCGCTTCATCGTAGTCATCGCTTTGGCCTTGCTCTTTCTCTTGCTCCTGTTCCGCAGGAGCTTCCTCTAGCAGGTCGTCCCGAGCAGCTTCTGCATCCTGCAACACACTCTCAACGGTATCGGCTGCGTCCTGGCCAGCCCCTTTATGCAACGCCTGATCAATCAGGTCAAACTCATCGTCTGACAGCACCGTGCCCCGCATGGGCTGACGCTCCCTGGCCGGCTGCGGTTTAGAGTTCGCTTCACTCTCTTTTTCTGACGCAACCCCGGAGGATTCTTCATCACCCTCTTCCATCAGGCTGAGTCCGGCATCCTCCGTTTCGCTGGCGACGGTTTTTTCCAGCACTTCTTCAAACTGGTAGTCTTCGTCGACATAGTCAACCTCGCCCTCATCATATTCAGGAAGCTCTCGCTCCATGGAAGCCGGCAATTTGAAACCGGACACTGAATTGCGCAGTTCCACCGCCAGTTCTGCCAGTTCGCCAATCGACTGGGCGGTGTTGTTGGTGCCGGACAGTGTCTGGGAAGTAATATCCTGAATCACGTTCATGGTGCGCGACACATGACCTGCAGTAGTGGCCTGGTGTTTGGCTGCGGTGGAAATATCCTGAATCAATTCCGCCAGATCCGCTGATACCGTTTCAATCTCTTCCAGTGCTACACCCGCCGCATGGGCTCGTTCTGCCCCTTTCACCACTTCAGCGGTGGTTTGCTCCATCGAACTCACCGCTTCGTTGGTATCGGTCTGAATGGTTTTCACCAGGGAGGCAATCTGTTTGGTTGCACCCGCAGAACGTTCCGCCAGTCTCTGCACCTCATCCGCAACCACGGCAAAACCGCGCCCGGCATCACCCGCCATGGAGGCCTGAATCGCGGCGTTCAATGCCAGGATGTTGGTTTGATCGGCAATGTCATTAATCAGCGATACGATATCGCCAATTTCCTGCGAGCTCTCACCCAGCCGCTTGATGCGCTTGGAGGTATCCTGTATCTGCTCGCGGATGGTATCCATGCCACCGATGGTGTTTTGCACCACACCGGCACCTTTTTTGGCAATCGATACCGATTTTTCCGCCACGTTGGCGGACTCGGTGGAGTTGGCCGAAACTTGATCAATGGTGACGGCCATTTCGTTAATGGCCGCTGAAGCACCGGATATCTCCTGCGCCTGGTGCTCAGACGCTTCGGCCAGCTGCAATGCTGTGGCGCGGGTTTCATTGGCAGCGGCAGAAACGTTTTCCGACGTATCCTGGATCTGTGCCACCAGAATCCGCAACTGGTCGATGGCGTAGTTAATGGAGTCGGCGATGGCGCCGGTAAAATCTTCTGTGACCGTGGCATGGCTTGTCAGGTCACCTTCACCGAGGCCGGCAATTTCATCCAGTAATCTGAGAATAGCCTGCTGGTTCTGCTCATTATCCGTCGCCGAATCCCTCAGGCGACGCCGGGTCTCGGCTGAATTTTTAAAGGCCATAAGCGTCAGCAGGAGAATGCCGAAGACACCGGCGTATAATGCAGTGGTATAACTCAGGTCCCTTGTTTCCGGCAATTTGGCGATGGTGTCAGACATCTCGCTGAGCTGCTCCTGCAGCTGTGGAGACTTGTCCAGAATCGTATTGGTGGCCTTGATGGCATTGAACAGTGCAGGTGTCGCATCAAAAATTTCCTGCATGGATGTGCTGACAAATCCAAACTGTTCTGTGATTCGCTCAAGACTGGTCCTGACGGCAGGGACGGTCACCGGGCTGAGGCCCATAGAGGCGTCTCCTTTTTTCATCGCGTCCAGCACTTGGCCAAACAGTTTGATATCCCGGGAGAACTGATCGGCAGCTTTTTCAGCATCCACACCGCCAGCCAGCATACGGTCAACATTGCGACCGATACGTTCGGCGCGCCATGACTGGGCTTGCGCGAAAGCAGACTGTGATGCTGGCGCGCCACTGGCCAGAAGCACCTCTACTACTCTGGTGTGCTCCTGTTGCAGGTCAGGCAATGTGCGATTCAAAGTCTTGGCAACCTGATTCAGAAAAATGACCGGCTGTTTGTTGTCAATAATGGTCTGGGCATTGCTGTGAGCCTGCAACCAGGCATCCTGCAACCGGCTCAACTGGGCTGGCTCCACCTCGCCCTCCAGATTTTGGTTGAGCTGATTCCAGCTGCCTTTCATCTGATCAACCAGGCTCTGCAGTTCGCCAAACGCCTCTTCATTACCCGAAGCGGAGGCCTTGGACAGGGTTACCAACCGATAGGACTGGGCCCGCAATTCAGACATCAGCTGCAGGCTCTCCTGATCTTTCGACGTCTGGTTGAAAACCAGCAACAAGTTAAACCCCAGGAAGGCCACCACACCGATCAACGTCACCGTCAGTAACGTGATTGATGAACTGGTCTTTGATTTCTTGGTTGCAGTCATGTCTATGTCACTCCGGGCAATTTATCACCAAGTTGCGGTGCGCTTGCCGATTACAATTCGATGGCAGCCTTAAGCGGCCACCGCCATAAAACGAGGGTCATTCAGCAATGGACCCAACCGCAGCAATATCCAGGTACTGTCCGGCTGCACAAAGCTGCCTTCAGAATAGAGCGCAAGCGATTCAGGAACCAAGGCGGCCCGACGGGTAAACGTATCCACCTTGAAATGCCGCATGCCATGCACCTGGTCCACCGCCAGGCCCAGAAATACCCCAAACATCTCGATAACGATAACCCGTTGGTTTTTCGCAGTACCGGATAACTGGCCACCGAGATAAGCCGCCAGATTGATAACCGGCAGCAATCGGCCCCTCAGGTTAGCCATGCCCATCACCCAGGGCTTCACCCTTGGTAGAGAGGTGTACTGAGGCATTTCGATAATTTCAACCAGCTCTTCGAGGGGCATGGCCAGATTGTGGCCGAGCAGTGAAAAACACACTACTTTTCTGGTTGCGACAATATCCTGTTGGGCAGGAAGGCTTCTTGCGTTTTCAGCATAACGCTGGGCAAGTGCAACCAGTACCTTGAACGGTGTGCGCTGACTCGTCATGGCATGCCCGTGACCAGCATTCAGCTGATCACTTCCTTGAGCACAGTGATCAGGCTTTTTTCACTGACAGGCTTGGTGAGATATGCCTTGGCTCCCTGACGCATGCCCCACACCTTATCGGTATCCTGATCTTTCGTGGTGACGATGATCACGGGTATATGCTCGGTTTCGCTGGCCTTGCTTAATTGTCGGGTAGTTTGAAAACCATTCACCCCCGGCAATACGATATCCATCAGAATGGCATCCGGCTGCTCTCTTGCCGCCAGTTCTAGGCCGTCTTCACCACTGATGGCCGCCAACACCTCGTAACCATTTTTTTGCAACAGGCCCGTGAGTTGATGGGTTTCTGTTGGTGAATCATCAACGATCAATATTCTCGCCATCTTCTCCCCCGGCTGGGATATCCATGCTTTCCGAAACAACATCCGTTGCTTCGCTATTGGAGAACTTTTCTAACGCCTCAAACAACTCAGTTTTACTGAAAGGTTTGGTTAGGTAATCATCTGCCCCCACAATACGGCCCTTGGCTTTATCAAAAAGACCATCCTTACTGGAGAGCATGATTACCGGGATATGTTTAAACTGGCTGTTGTTCTTGATCAGGGCGCAGGTCTGATAACCATCCAA
>SBGI01000103.1 GCA_006227015.1 Gammaproteobacteria bacterium | reverse complement strand
AACCGTATTGATGAAGTCGTTGTGTTCCATCCTCTGGGTAAAGGCCAGATTCGGGGCATTGCCGAGATTCAGCTGGATATCCTGACGAAACGGCTGGCAGAGCGGGATTTGTCACTGGACCTCTCTGAAGAAGTGATGGATAAAATATGTGAGGCGGGTTTTGATCCGGTCTACGGTGCGCGCCCGCTAAAAAGGGCGATACAACAGTTGCTGGAAAACCCCTTGGCACAAGAGGTTCTGGCCGGGCACTACGTCCCAGGAAACACTATATGTGTCAGGATGTCTGGTGATGAGATAGAGTTTTCAACAGGCTGATTATGTCCAAAGAAGGTGGAAGGGGTTGCCTTCCACCTTTTTGGCTTATTAAGTATCTAGTTACAAAATTCTTCGACTTGAGCTCTGGATTTTTCTTTCCATGACTCGTGCTCTTCTTCATCCAGATAGCGTTGTTCGCCACGTTCTTCGTCGTCAATTAAGACCTTGCTTCTGTGTGTCAGAGTATCCAAATTCTTTTTGGCTTTTTCACAATTTTCAGCTTTGCGAGCCTGTTCAGCAGCAAGTACTTCTGGAGACTTGGGTAACGGCATTTTCTCAGCTTGTTCTTCGCCTGTCGAGGAAGGGGCTTCTTCCTGGTTAAGCTCTTCGGTTGACTCGGCTTCCTCTGAATCAGCTTTTTCTGTTTTGAGCTTGATTGTCTCAGGGGTGACTTCAAGTGGGGGTTTCTCGGAATAGTGCCAGGAGCCATTTTCATCCTGCCATTTATAAATTTTTCCGGCATGCAGGGGCAGGCAAAGAGCCAAAGCCAATATTGTTCCAATCAATTTGCTTGAATTGCTCATATCCATAAACCTTTTCAAAGCGGTGAATTCCGAGGCATATTTTTATCCATCATAGCGGATTTAATGTCGCAATGTTGAGTACCTGCTTGCAAAAAAACGCTAATTTCAAGTTCCAAAAGCGGGTAAGTACTTGACTGGTAGCAATTAAATGAATACAGTTCGCCGCTCTGCAAGTACAGTCTATGTGCTTGCGCGCTGGGTCAGCCAGCTTGCCATGTGGACGAAAACAGCGTTCGCCGGGCATCCAGACAGGACCGTTTACCCACGGGCCTGACGCACCGAATACCACGTTGATCGTCGGTTGCGTATTTGCACTCTGCATACCTGTGATGTCACAGCGGTCGTCGCTTTTGTTGATTAGCGAGTGATCCGGTGTTGTGTTTTGACATTTAGAGGGTTTGCACAGTGGAACAACTGTCTGGTGGTGAAATCGTCGTCCGCGCGTTGAAGGATGCCGGCGTCAAGCATATCTGGGGTTACCCTGGTGGTGCTGCACTGCATATCTACGATGCGCTTTTCCAACAATCCGATGTTCAACATATTCTGGTTCGTCATGAGCAGGCTGCTGTTCATGCGGCAGATGGCCATGCGCGTTCAACGGGTGAAGTAGGTGCCGTGTTGGTGACCTCCGGCCCGGGGGCAACCAATGCCATCACCGGGATTGCCACGGCCTATATGGATTCCATTCCCATGGTGGTCATATCGGGACAGGTCCCTTCTGCCAAGATTGGTGAGGATGCCTTCCAGGAAACCGATATGGTCGGTATTTCCCGCCCTATCGTTAAACACAGCTTTTTGGTCAAAGACCCCAGCGAGATTGCAGGTGTTATTGCCAAAGCCTTTTTTATTGCGGGATCAGGTCGCCCTGGCCCCGTGGTCGTGGATATCCCCAAGGATATCACTGACCCCAATATCAAGGTTCCCTACGAGTATCCTGAAAAGATCAAAATACGCTCCTACCAGCCCACGACCAAAGGGCATACCGGACAGATCAAGCGAGCCGTCAAGACCTTGTTGGCCGCCAAGCGTCCGGTTATCTATAGCGGGGGTGGTGTTGTGTTGGGTGATGCCTCAAGGCAGCTGACTGAACTGGCACAAATGCTTAATGCTCCGGTGACCAATACTTTGATGGGTCTTGGTGCCTACCCGGGTTCAGATCGTCAGTTTCTTGGTATGTTGGGTATGCACGGGACGTTTGAGGCGAACACGGCCATGCACCACGCCGATGTCATTCTGGCCGTGGGCGCGCGTTTCGATGACCGGGTCACCAATACCATCAGTAAATTCTGCCCATCTGCCACGATCATTCATATAGATGTGGACCCCACCTCCATCGCCAAAACGGTATCGGCAGATATTCCTATTGTCGGTGCTTGCGATGTGATTTTGCAGGAAATGATCGAGCAGCTGGAGCACAGTGGCAAGACCACAGACGAAGACGCCATGGCCGAGTGGTGGAAGCAGATTGACGAGTGGCGCGGTCGCCATGGCCTCTACACGGAATCCCGTTATGAGCCCAGCGGTGGCAATCTGATCAAACCCCAGGACGTCATTAAGGCTCTCTACAAAGTGACCGGAGGTGATGCTTTCGTGACCTCAGATGTGGGCCAGCACCAGATGTTTGCGGCGCAGTACTACTTGTTTGATAAGCCACGTCGCTGGATTAATTCCGGTGGCCTGGGAACCATGGGCTTTGGTCTGCCTGCTGCCATGGGCGTGCAGTTGGCACATCCCGAAGCCATGGTGGCTTGCGTGACGGGTGAAGGCAGCATCCAGATGTGTATTCAGGAGCTATCCACCTGCACCCAGTACGGTTTGCCGGTGAAGATCATCAACCTCAACAACCAGGCGCTGGGCATGGTTCGCCAATGGCAAGATATGCAGTACAGCAGCCGTTATTCATCCAGTCTTTATGAGGATTCGCTGCCGGACTTTATCAAGCTGGCGGAAGCCTATGGTCATGTAGGTATGAAAGTCACCAGCTTCGACGAGCTGGAGAGCAAGATGGCGGAGTGTTTTGCCCTGAAAGACCGCGTGGTGTTCATGGACATCTATGTGGACCGCTCGGAGCACGTCTACCCCATGCAGGTGGCGCCCAATGGTTCCATGCGTGATATGTGGCTGAGCAAGACGGAGCGTACCTGATGAGACGTATTATTTCGGTATTGATGGAAAATGAGCCAGGGGCATTGTCCCGGGTTTTGGGTCTTTTTTCTCAGCGTGGTTATAACGTCGATAGCTTGACGGTGGCACCCACAGAAGATCAGACACTGTCACGACTTACATTGACGACCCATGGCAACGATCACGTGATTGAGCAGATTACCAAGCATCTTCACAAGTTGATTGATGTGGTGAAAGTGGTGGATCTCACTGAAGGCCCTCATATTGAGCGTGAACTGATGCTTTTGAAGGTTAAGGCACAGGGGGCGCAACGAGCCGAGATCAAACGTTGTGTGGATATCTTTCGAGGCCAGATTATCGATGTAGGCGCCAGCGCTTATACGGTACAGATTGTCGGTAACAGTGATAAACTCGACGCCTTTATTCAGGCCATCGGCGATGCGGACATTCTGGAAGTGGTTCGCAGTGGTGTTTCCGGCCTGTCACGGGGCGAGAAGTCACTGCATATATAACAATTTATTGAGAGGGATCGGCCCGGGTCTACAGGCCGGTACCAGATAGTTTAGTTTGACAAAAAACAGGTGAAACAAATGCAAGTTTATTACGATAAAGACTGCGATCTTTCCATTATCCAGGGCATGAAAGTAGCTGTTATCGGTTATGGCTCACAGGGCCATGCCCACGCGCTGAATTTGAAAGATTCTGGCGTCGATGTCACCGTGGGCCTGCGCCCCGGTTCTGCATCAGCGGCAAAGGCCGAAAAAGCGGGGCTCGCTGTAAAAAGCGTGCCGGAAGCCGTGGCCGCAGCTGATCTGGTGATGATTCTGACCCCTGATGAATTCCAGTCCCAGCTCTATAAAAATGAAATTGAGCCGAACCTGAAAAAGGGCGGTACGCTGGCATTTGCTCACGGTTTCGCCATTCACTATAACCAGGTTGTACCCCGTGCTGATCTGGATGTAATCATGATCGCGCCCAAGGCTCCGGGCCACACTGTGCGCAGTGAATTTACCAAGGGTGGCGGTATTCCTGACCTGGTTGCTATCTTCCAGGATGCATCTGGCAAAGCCAAACAGGTAGGTCTTTCCTATGCCTGCGGTATTGGTGGCGGTCGTACAGGTATCATCGAAACCACGTTTAAAGATGAAACTGAAACGGACCTGTTCGGTGAGCAGGCTGTGCTTTGTGGTGGCTGTGTTGAACTGGTCAAGGCCGGTTTTGAAACTTTGGTGGAAGCGGGATATGCCCCGGAGATGGCCTACTTTGAGTGTCTCCATGAGCTGAAGCTGATCGTTGACCTGATGTATGAAGGCGGCATCGCTAACATGAACTACTCGATTTCCAATAATGCGGAATACGGCGAGTATGTCACTGGTCCCGAGGTTATCAATGAACAGTCCCGTGCTGCCATGCGCAACGCGCTGAAGCGTATTCAGAATGGTGAATATGCCAAGATGTTCATTTCCGAGGGTGCAACCAACTACCCCTCCATGACGGCCTACCGTCGCAACAATGCGGCTCATGACATTGAGCAGGTTGGTGGACGTCTGCGGGAAATGATGCCCTGGATCGCAGCCAACAAACTGGTTGATAAAGAGAAAAACTAGGCCCCAGTGCCTGAAAAAAAACCGCGCCTCGGCGCGGTTTTTTTGTCCTTATCTTTGATATTTGATTGTTATTCTGCGAATCTCGGCGGTTTAGAGTGGCTCAATACTGAGAATTGGATATGACCGATCACGATAAACAGACATCTTCTGACACTTCGGATCAGGATGTTACTGATAAGGGGGGGCAGGCCGTGCCAGAGCGCTCACGCCACAAGGGTATTTATCTTCTACCCAACCTGTTTACCACCGGTGCTTTGTTTGCCGGCTTTTATGCAATTCTGGCGGGTATGGATGGTAAGTTTGAGGCCGCAGCGATTGCCATTTTTGTGGCGATGATCTTCGATGGCTTGGACGGGCGTGTGGCTAGGCTCACCAATACCTCCAGCGAGTTTGGTGTGCAGTACGATAGCCTGTCAGATATGGTTTCGTTTGGGGTTGCACCTGCTGTTGTAGCCTTTAGCTGGATGCTCAATGAGCTGGGACGAATCGGTTGGGCCGCGGCTTTTATTTATGCCTCCTGTGCGGCGTTGCGGCTCGCGCGTTTCAATACCCAGGTTGACTCAGTGGATAGCCGTTACTTTGTGGGCATTGCCAGCCCGACCGCTGCCGCATTAGTGGCGGGCCTGGTGTGGAGTGGCTACGACGCTGAACCGAGTTCCCATTTGGCAGGTCTCGCCGCGTTAATTACATCCCTTTCCGGTCTGCTGATGGTGAGCAATCTCCCTTATTACAGTTTTAAGGGGCTGGATTTAAAAGGGAAGGTACCCTTTGTTGTGTTGCTTGGTGTTGCTATGGCCATTGTCATTATCACCATTGACCCGGCACGTATCCTGTTTCTGATGGCTTTGACCTATGCCCTTTCTGCGCCAGCCATATGGCTGTGGAAAAAAATAAAATCACGCGGACAAACGCCTGCTTGAGAGACATGCAGGTCCGAGTCGCTCGCTGTGAGTGATAAACGGCACTATTGATCCGACGCGGAAGGTGTAAATACAGCGGGGTCAGACGCATCACGAGTTTTATGCCATGCGTACGTGCTCGGCCTGTTTTGGTGAAAATCCCGGGATTCATGTTTGCAAATGACTCCTGCCGAAGGGAGAATTCGCGTACGTCATTCTGTCCGGCCCCTGACACTTTTTACGTGCTATAGGGGCGTATTAGTTGGAGCAGCAATCAATGGACAAGCAACACCTGGTTATTTTTGATACCACCTTGCGCGACGGCGAGCAGAGTCCGGGCGCTTCCATGACCAAGGAAGAAAAACTTCGGGTGGCCAAGGCGCTGGAAAAATTGCGCGTGGACGTGATTGAGGCGGGGTTTGCCGTTTCCAGCCCCGGTGATTTTGAGGCGGTCAAAACCATTGCTGAAACGGTCAAGGATTCCACCGTGTGCAGCCTTGCCAGGACGATGCCCCTTGATCTGGAGCGAGCGGCCGAGGCGCTCAAAAAAGCCAATTCCGGGCGTATTCACACGTTTATTGCAACGTCGCCCATTCATATGAAATACAAACTGCAAATGACCCCGGATCAGGTGGTGGATCAAGCAGTATCAGCGGTGAAGCTGGCGCGTAATATGGTTGGCGATGTCGAGTTTTCCCTGGAAGATGCCAGTCGTTCCGAATTTGATTTCATGTGTCGCATTATTGAACAGGTAATTGATGCCGGTGCTGGCACCATTAACCTGCCGGATACCGTGGGCTACGGTTTCCCTGAAGAATATGCCAACACGATTGGTCGGTTAATTGAAACCATTCCCAATGCTGACAAGGCAGTTTTCTCTGTGCATTGCCACAACGACCTTGGATTGGCGGTATCCAACTCTCTGGCAGCGGTAATGAAAGGTGCCCGCCAGGTGGAATGTACCATTAATGGTCTGGGGGAGCGGGCTGGTAATGCAGCTTTGGAAGAGGTGGTGATGGCTGTGCGCACCCGCAAGGATATTTTCCCGGTGGAGACGCGTATTGATACCACCCAGATCGTTCCCACCTCCCGCCTGGTATCGAGCATCACCGGGTTTCCGGTACAGCCCAACAAAGCCATCGTCGGAGCGAATGCCTTCGCCCATGAATCCGGTATTCACCAGGATGGGGTACTCAAGTTCCGGGAGACTTACGAAATCATGAAAGCCCAGGATGTGGGCTGGAGCACCAACAAGATTGTCCTTGGAAAGCTGTCCGGTCGGGCTGCATTTTCGGCACGCCTCGAGGAGCTGGGCATTCAGTTTGACAGCAAGGCCGATCTGAATGAGGCATTTGTGCGCTTCAAGGAGTTGGCGGATAAAAAACGCGAAATTTACGATGAAGACCTGCAGGCGTTAGTTTCGGAAATCCAGGTTGGAGAAACATCGGGTGAGCAAATCACTCTTGGTGATCTGGAAGTGATTTCGAAGACAGGGCAGCCTCCCCACGCAGAGCTTTCCCTCAATTTTAAAGGTGAAAATTACCGTTCCGCAGCAGAGGGCGACGGACCGGTTGACGCGGTGTTTAAAGCCATTGAGAAACTGACGAAAAGTGAAGCGGAATTAAAGCTCTATCTTGTCAATGCTGTTACTGAAGGCACGGATTCTCAGGGTGAGGTCACTGTTCGTCTTGAGAAAGGCGGACGTATCGTCAATGGACAGGGTGCCGATACGGATATTCTTGTCGCTAGTGCCAGGGCTTATCTCAACGCACTCAACCTGCTGGAAAGCCCAGATCGACTCCATCCCCAGCTTGGCGGCGTGTAAAAGGTCCCGTGAATATGCCAGCAAATCTACGTGACTGGTATCTCGATGCCCTGGGAATTGTGCAATATCGCTCCCGGGACGAAGGGGCGGTTGATATCCCCTTTCATATGGAATCACAAACACAACCAGAGTCACAACCGCAGCCACAGTCAAAAATTGTTGATGTTCGGGAAGTGCTGGAAACGGCTCCGGAAGCCAAGGTGGTTAAGCCGGCCAGTACAGAGGCTATTGAAAAGGCCGGCACTCCGGTGGTTGAGCCCGAGGCAATTCAATCTATAGATCCTTTTCGGGTTGCCTGTTGGCAGTCTGGTGAGGATTTGCTGGTAATCAATGCCTTTCCCCCGGGGAATGTGCCACTGCCGGAGGAGCTGGATCTTTTGTATAACCTGTTGCGCGCCATTGGTCGTCTGGATAACGACAAGCCAACAGCCGACTATATTGACTGGCCATTAACTCCGGGTGAGCCTGCAGATTTGCAGGGTGCCAAATCCATGCTCAGCGTTTTCCTGGATTCCAGGATTCGCAAGTGCGGTGTCCTCTGGGTGATATTAATGGGTGAGTTACCGGCCAGTTTGTTCCTGCCGTCCCAGAGTGCCGGTGACCAGGGTGTTTATGATCAGGCCACCTTTGAAAACGTACTGGGCGAGATAGAAGATTTACCCGGCGGCGCCAGGGCAATGGTGATCCCGAGTCTGCAGACCATGTTGAGATGTGTTTCATCCAAGCAGATTGCCTGGACTACTTTACAAAAGCTGTTGGTGCCCCGTGAGTGAAGTCAACGCAATCATTCGTCCCATGATTGCCGACGACCTGGACTGCATTGCCAGCATCGAACAGCAGGTCACGCCCCACCCCTGGAGCCGAAAAGAGTTTCAGGAAAGTCTGGAAAAGCACCGCTGTCTGACCCTTGTCCAGGGGACACAAGTGGTGGGCTACGCCATCTACACGCTGGTGGCGGGTGAAGCTGAAATCCTTAATATCGCCGTAGCCAGGGAATGCCAGGGTCGGGGATTTGGACGTTTGTTAATGGAGCAGTTGATCCATTTACTGGAGGTGAAAGCGGAGCGACTGTTTCTCGAGGTGCGTGCAGATAACCTTCCCGCCCAAAAACTGTATCAGGACGTTGGATTGGTGGAAATCTGTGTACGCCGAAACTACTACCAGACACCAGCTGGACCTGCAGACGCTATTCTTATGGCCATGGATTTTTCCAGTTTTCAGTAAACTTCTTCCGAGTCGACACCGTAACTGTCTAAAAAAGAACAATTTCTTTGTGAACGGGTTCACAATTCGCCATCTGTTTACGCCTGATATATGCCGTTTGTCGTTAAACTTCGATTTCAAGCAGTTTTGAGATCATCAGTTTTTTAGAATCAACGGAATAGAAAAAACAGGTACTGGCTAATGGATACCACGGAAGAGTTAGCAGCACAGTCGACGCGCTTTGAGATTGCACAATTACTTCTTGAGCGTTTGCCCATATGTTTGGGCGTGACAGCGGGTTTCTGCTTGGTTCAGGTGTTTGCCTGGGTCAGTAATTTTATCAGCTGGCATTTGGTGGTTTGGTCGGTATTTGCAGTCAGTGTTCTGGCTGGCGGCTGGCTGTTTATTCGGCGCTTGTCTGAAACCTATAAATTTGTGGGTATGAATGTCAGGTTGGTTGAGGATATCAATAACCTGACGCTGGTACTGTCGATAGCCGTGGGGATTATCTGGGCGACGGCCAGTGTCATTCAGTTTTTTGCCCAGGGCTCAGACCACTGGCTGTATTTCTCCATCATTATCGGTGCAGCGGCCAGTAGCGGCATTCTGTTCAATTACAATATACGGGCTTCACTGATTAGCGTGGCCATGGTGCTACTCCCCTGTACAGTGCAAGTCTATTTGTCCGGCCATGAGGGCAGTCTTTATTTTACTGCGTTCACTCTTATCTATATGGCCACGCTCTATTTCGTCATGATTCAACTGCACCAATTGCTGGAAAAGAATGTGTCCTTGCGGATGAACAGCGAGGAGTCGGCTCGGAAGCAGGCAGAATTAAGTTATCTCTTTGAGCAACACTGGCAGAATGCACCACTGGCTGCCGTTCAATGGGATAAGAATCAACACATTATCGACTGGAACCCCAGTGCGGAAAAACTGTTTGGCTACCCAAAACAGGAAGTGATCGGGAAGCATGCGGATTTTTTTGTCCCCGCCAGCTCACAAGACAAGTCGAAGTCCATGTGGCACGCGTTGATGCGCAAAAAAATCGAGGGCAATCTAAGTGTCCACGAAGTGCTGGACAAGAGTGGGGCCACTAAAATCTGCGAATGGCACAACACGCCCTTACTGAAGGATGGCAAGCTGATTGGTGTTGCCTCATTTGTTGAAGATATAACTTCTCAAGTAACCGCCAAGGAAACCATTCAGCGGCAGGCAACCGTGGATACGCTGACGTCGTTGCCAAACCGCCGCCGCATGATGGAAGAACTGGATAGTGCAATTTCCCGGTCTCAACGTCATAAGCAATTCGGCGCGGTGATCTTCCTCGATCTAGATCATTTTAAAGATATTAATGATACCCAGGGCCACCATGTGGGTGATCTGGTATTGCAATACTTCGCCGAGCTGTTGCGCAAGGCAGTACGTGCTGAAGACGTCGTGGCCCGGTTCGGCGGCGACGAGTTTGTCATTCTGGTTCAGGACCTGGGTTCAAAACCCCAGGAAGCCCGGGCCAAGGTGTTGACCATTGCCGATAAAATTATGGAAATGGGTAAAACCGCCTGTAAGCAGGAAGGTCTGGAATATGAAATCGAGGTCAGCGGTGGCATCGTCATGTTCAGGGGTAACCATTACAGCTCGAATGACCTTCTCAAGCAGGCCGACCTCGCCATGTACAAGGTGAAAAATTATGGTCGCAAAGGTTTCAGTTTCTACGATGATTCAATGGCGGTAGAAGCAGAATACCGTGTCACCATGATCAGGGAGCTGCGCCAGGGCATTGAGAACGGCGAGTTTGAATTGCACTTTCAGCCGTTGATCAATACCGGTGGTGATCTTGTCTTTGCAGAATCCCTGTTGCGCTGGAAAAGACCTTCACAGCGAATTGTGCCTGCGGGTGAATTCATCGACTTCATGTCCTCTTTGCCCATGATGACGGAAGTCGGTGTCTGGGTGTTTGACTCGGTCTGTGAACACATCCGGGAATGGAAAAATCAGGGTAAGTGGCGTTCAGACTGTGCCATTTTCGTCAATATCAGCCCGAAGCAGTTTGAAGATGAACAGTTTGCCCAGCAGGTGAAAGAAACCATTAGAAAACACGGTATTAGCCCCAATCAACTGGTGCTTGAAATTACCGAGGAAAGCCTGATCAACAACCTTGATCGCGTGCACGGGCAGCTGAAGGAATTAATTGATTTTGGTTTACGCATCGCGCTGGATGACTTCGGTACGGGTTATTCGTCATTGGCTATGTTGCAGAAATTGCCAGTGCAGTTTGTCAAACTTGACCGTGAATTTATCAACGATCTGAGCACATCGAAAGACACCTATTCCATCGTCAAGGCAGTGATCAAGCTTTGTCATATCCTCTCTTTGGAAGTGATTGCAGAGGGTGTCGAGACCGAAGACCAGCACGCCATCCTGAAACAACTGGGGTGTAATTATTTCCAGGGTTATTACTTTGATAAGCCCATGGAAGCGGCTTCATTCACAAAGCTGATCAATAATGCGGATGCAGCTGAAGATGGAGAGCAATCCCCACATCTAAAAGTGGTCAGCTGAGTATTGCGGATTGGTCCGCACGGTACAACCTCAATTGTAGACAGGGTATAGTTAGGCCAACTGTCCTGGGGGTTGTCCGTGGTAAAAATTCCAATTGGTATTAGCGCCTGCCTGATGGGCGAGGAGGTCCGCCATAATGGTGGACACAAGCGTGATGCCTATATCAATGGCACCCTGTCATCTTTCTTTTCCTTTCATCATTTTTGCCCCGAAGTTGGTATCGGACTGGGTGTGCCCAGGCCGGCCATCAGGCTGTTGGCAACAGACCGTGGTATCCGGGCGGTAGGTAGCCGGGATTCAGAGCTTGATGTGACAGAGCAGCTCGTCAATTACAGTCGGGAGCAATTTCCTTTGATTGAACAGTGCTCCGGCATGATTGTGAAAAGAGCCTCACCCAGTTGCGGCATGGAACGGGTCAAGGTCTATAACGATAAGAATATGCCCCACCCTGAGGGGAGTGGTGTGTTCGCTGCGGCGATTATGGAAAAATTTCCCCTCTTGCCTATGGAAGAGGAAGGTCGACTGGGTGATCCGGGGTTGAGGGAAAACTTCGTGCAGCGAGTTTTTATCTACCACCGCTGGCAAACGGAATACGCCAATGCGCTAACTGTTAAAAAACTGACAGAGTTTCATGCCCGGCATAAATTAATTTATATGAGCCATGATCAGGACCGTTCCAGAGAGCTGGGGCGTATCGCGGCTACGGCGCGCAATGACAACCTTGACCAGGTTGCTGCTGATTATATTGCCCTGGCGATGGCGACTTTGAAAAAAGTGGCAAGCCGAAAGAATCATGTCAACGTCTTGCAGCATATCCAGGGCTATCTCAAGAAGCAGCTGGATGCCGATGACAAACAGGAGCTGGTTGAGGTGTTCGAGCGTTATCGTCAGGGAGAAATCCCGCTCATCGTGCCAATTACCCTGCTCAGACACCATTTCCGGAAGGTGCCGGACGATTACATCAATCAATCCTGGTATATGAACCCCTATCCTGAAGAGCTTAAATTGCGCAACCTGGTATAAGTGCTGATGAGCTCAAAGGAGAAGAAATTTAACATTCCTGTGTCCCTGATTCTGCTGGACATGTTCGGGGCGGTACTGGCTGCCATCGGCATTCTTGGTTTGATGGAAGAGGGCGCTCTGGGCGACTATCTGCTGTTGGCTGGTGGCATCTTGCTGATGATGCCACTGGTATTACATATTTTAAATCGGATGCGCGACCGCTAGTGTTGCCGTTCCACAAGAGGAATTGTCAATATGGAATTTGAACTTGCGGCCTGGCACTGGTTGGTACTGGGTATCCTGCTGGTGATTATGGAAATCTTTGTTCCCAGTTTTACCATCCTGTGGTTCGGGCTGGGAGCACTGGTGGTGGGAGTAGTGCTGTGGCCCTTTCCCGAGTCGCCACTGGCGCTGCAGTTACTTGTCTGGATCGTCGCATCCTGCCTGTTTGCCATACTCTGGTTCAAGTATTTCAAACCCCGCATGATCGATAAAACCACAGCCGGGATCGCCCGGGAAGCGGCTGTGGGAGAATCGGGGCAGGTGATCAAAGCGCCCGTAGGAGAAAGCCGTGGTGTGGTGCGCTTCGCGATTCCTATCCTGAGTGCAGACGAATGGGAATTTATCTGTGAACAGGATGTTGCGGTAGGTGACCGTGTATTTATCAAGGAGTTTTCCGGTAACACCCTGATCGTTGTAAAGCTGGATTAACAGCCGATTGAAAAACGATCTGCGTGGCTTCTGTGTCGTTAACATTGAACTCGAAATACTCATTTATGAGTTATAAGCTCCGCTTTTTCGTCCAATGTTGCCTTGCATAACCGGCCTCAAAAACGTTTTTCAACAGGCTGTTAAAGTGCATTGGCTGACTATTAAGAACGAATTAAATTAAGCCCCTTGAAAGGAGATCAAAATGGAAGGGTCTATTGTTGTTTTTGCATTACTTTTGTTGGTGGTTATCACAATTGCTCTGGGTGTCAGGATCGTCTCCCAAGGCAGCAAGCACGTGGTTCAAAGGCTGGGTAAGTACCATAAAACCCTGCCGCCCGGCCTGAACGTCATCATTCCTTATGTCGATACGGTGGCCTACAAAGTGTCTACCAAAGACATTGTTCTCGATATCCCGTCACAAGAGGTAATCACCAGGGATAACGTGGTGATCATTGCCAACGCCGTGGCCTACATCAACATTGTGTCGCCCGAAAAAGCGGTTTATGGGGTCGAGGACTATGAGCTGGCCATTCGCAA
>SBGI01000018.1 GCA_006227015.1 Gammaproteobacteria bacterium | reverse complement strand
CGGGAGTTCACGCCATCGCTGATCACGCAGAGGGCGTTGTATTTCATCAGCTCGGGAATGTCCCGTGCATAGCGGGTGGTGAGCTGTACGTAGGCGTCGTGGATAGTGGCTTCCTCACGGATAGCACTCTTGAACTCGAACACCACCAGCGGCAGGCCGTTAATGTAGAGGATGCCATCGGGAATGCGCTTTTCGCCGCCCAAAATTTCCAGCTGGTTGACCACCCGGTAGTGGTTGGCATCGGCAGAGGAATAATCAATCAACTGGACATACAAGTCCTTCTGGCTGCGATCTTCCCGCTGCAACAAAAAGCCATCGGTCACCAGTTTGTGAATGCTCTTGTTGGACTCATACAGGTCCGCCGCCGGGAGCCTGTCCAGTCGGTTGATGACGGATTCGACCTCATCGGGGGTAATGCCATCCACGGCGTATTGGACTGTCAGGAAGGCCCGCAAATCGTCTTTTAACAGTGTTTCGCCGGGTGCGCGACTCAGGGTATTACCGGGGTGATAGGGGAAGCCCTGGTCCTCCAGCAGTGCAATAATGGCCTGTTCCAGTTTTTCTTCCGTGAATTTGGACATGGTTACAGCGCCTCGGTTACCTGTTGTTCGGCCTCGGGAATGCGGAGTTGGCCGGAGAGGAGTTTGGGGAGGAGAGAGTCTCTAGCTTTAGTAAGAGTCTCAGTCTCATCATTGTTTTTTCGCAACTTGTCGAAATACGGTGCTATCACTGCAGCGAAATGTTGATTAATTGAGCCGTTAGCTTTGAGGAAAGGGATACTGTTCATATTCTTTTGATTGATCTTTAGCTGAACCGCTCCTGTCACATATGCAGCCATGTTTTGAACGCTTATAAACAGCATTAAGTGTTCCGTTGATATGCCTTTGTCACCTTGTAGAACATGGGCGTGGTTGTTCACCCAGGCCTTGCCCCATATGTACTGCACAAATGGTGTGCCGTCCTCTTTGATGACAGACCCATCCTCACCAATGAGGAGATAAACATCATCAAATATCCACTCGTTGATATAGTCCATGACGGACGTTGCACCGTAATAGGGAATCAATCCCGGCTTCTTTTCTTCACGCTGTTTTTTTGAAAGGGGTATGCGCTTGCTGTCGAAGCATTTCGACACGCTCCCAAACTGGGTCGGCTTCCACCCCTCCGGCACCCAGCCCATTTCGTCGGTGAAGGTAAAGCGGTTGGGGAAGAGTTGCTGAATATCGGCAGGCAGGGGTTTGCGCTGATCACTCAGGGCGGCGCGTTTTTCGGCGCGGACTTGTAGTGGCTCGGGGATGGGGTTGCCAGAAGCCAGTGCGTTGTCGATCACGGGGTCGAAATCCACGAACCAGCTTTTGAACAGCGCCTGTGCCATCGCTTCCAGTGTGGCGTTCATCTGGCGGTTGAGTTCGATTTTGTCGTCGAGGGTGCCCAGGATATGGGCGATGGCTCTTTGTTCTTCAATGGGGGGGACTTTGCACTCGAACGACTCTATCCGTCCCGGAGACGTATGCTTAACGGTTGTGCCAGATGCGGAACCTATAACCCATGAGCGGTAAGTATGGGTTCGGAGCAGGTAGCTTATAAATTGCGGGTCAGTTGGAATCTTGCTCTTAAATTCGAGCAGACCAACACGTTGATTATGTAGCCAAGTGAATTCATCTGCGGGAATTGTTGCGGCCAACCCGAGTGTATCTGATTGCTTGCTTAGGTCAGTCATCGTTACTACAACCTGCCCAGGTGCCAAGATGTAGTCCTCAGGAATTGGCCCGTTGTAGTACTTAGGCTTTGGATTCTGAAAGCCGCCTCCAATAGCAAAATTGCCAGGAGTTACTAGTAGTGCATTAGTTGGGGCGTCAGTGAAAAATTCGCCTTTAAAAGCAAAGCCGTGCTTCACCTTGAAAAGATTGCCAAGCGAACAGGAACTCCACTCAGTGACCATAACCCAACCCCGCCAAATTCTCCCGAATCACCTCATCTAGCTTCTCTGATTCTGCCATCTGCTGGTAAAGAGTCTGGGTCAGCTCGGTCATCTTTTCTTCAAAGGGAATACCGTCATCCTCAATCTCGGCAGCGCCGACATAGCGACCGGGGGTGAGCACATAGTCGTTGGCTTTGATGTCTTCCAGCGTGGCAGCTTTGCAGAAACCGGGTACATCCTCATAGCTGCCATCTTTGGCTTCACCTCGCCAGGCGTGGTAGGTGCGGGTGATTTCGGCAATGTCGTCGGTGGTGAGTTCCTTGTGGGTACGGTCGATCATGCTGCCCAGGTTTCGGGCGTCGATAAACAGGGTTTCCCCCTGGCGGTTGCGGTGGTTGCTGTCGCTGTGACCTTCGATTAGTGCAGCTTTTTTGTTCTTGGTGATGAACCAGAGGCAGACGGGAATCTGGGTGGTGTAGAACAGCTGGCCGGGCAGGGCGATCATGCAGTCCACCAGGTCGTTTTCCAGCAGCTTCTGGCGTATGGCACCTTCCCCCTTGGTGTTGGTGGACATGGAGCC
>SBGI01000019.1 GCA_006227015.1 Gammaproteobacteria bacterium | reverse complement strand
CAAAATCATCGAATCTTTGCCGATGATGTTTCGGCCACGACCAAAGAAGAGAATCTCTACTCCATGATTTCACAACCCTTCTTGCTGCTGGTGGCTCTGGGCTGTGTGCTGCTATTGGTGTTGGTCGCGCTGTGGGCTGAGCGTCAGCCCGTCTGGCAGGAGCGCCTGCGTCCCTATATTTATAGTCTGACTCTGGCGGTTTATTGCACTTCCTGGACATTTTTCGGCGCAGTGGGTACTGCCAGTACCAGCGCCTGGGCCTATGCACCGATATACCTGGGGCCGATGTTGCTGTTTATTGTCGGTACTCCGGTGTTGCGCAAGCTGGTGCACATCGGCGCCCGTCAGAAAACCACCTCCATTGCCGACTTTATCGGTTCCCGCTACGGGAAGCGTCAGCTGCTGGCGGCACTGGTAGCGTTGGTGGCCGTAGTGGGCTCAATGCCCTATATCTCGTTGCAGTTAAAGGCGGTCTCCATGGCCTGGGATACCCTGGCCGGCCACGAGCACGCCCTGGAGCAGGGGTATATTCTCGATAGTGCACTGGTGACGGCGTTGTTGATGGCGATTTTCGCCATGGTGTTCGGGACCCGGCACATTGAAGGCCGTGAGCGCAACCGTGGCATGATGGCGGCGCTGGCGGTGGAATCGACCATCAAGATAGTGGCGCTTATAACTCTGGCAGGAGCGGCCCTGTTCATGGCTGCCGGCATGGAGTTTGGTCCGCTGCCAACCGGTGAGGCCCTGCTGAAGCCCTGGCTGTCGAATCCGGTCAATCCTCAGTTTGTCACCATGGTGTTGCTGTCTATGCTGGCGATCATCTGCCTGCCACGCCAGTTTCATGTCACCGTGGTGGAGTACCAGGGCTCCAGAGACCTGGAGGTCGCTCACTGGTTTTTCCCACTTTACTTGCTGATAGTCATTGCTGTGGTATTGCCCATTGCCATCGTCGGCACCCAGCTGTTTGGCGGCAGTGATATTTCACCCGATACCTACGTACTTAACCTTGCCATTGGCAGTGATTCTGAGTTGTTGGCCATCCTGGCATTTGTCGGTGGATTTTCCGCTGCTACGGGTATGGTGATTGTGGCCACCGTGACCCTGTCCATCATGGTTTCCAACGAAATCATTCTGCCCTTGCTGATGCGCTGGCGCCGGGACCAGTTCCGCCAGACAGCGTTCTTCATGGGGCAACACCTGCGCTGGATACGCCGGATCTGCATCCTGTCGATTCTGCTGGCTTCCTGGTTCATGTACCGAATGATGGGTGAAGACAAAGAACTGGCTTCCATTGGTCTGGTGTCGTTTGCCTGTTTTGCCCAGCTCGCCCCGGCACTACTAGGTGGTACCTACTGGCGGCGAGGACACGCTGCCGGGGTCTACGCGGGCCTGGCCGTAGGATTCCTGTTCTGGTGGTACTGCCTGCTGTTGCCGACGCTGCTGCCATCGGGCGACAGCCTGCTCGTTAACGGCCCCTGGCAATTGGAGTGGCTGCGGCCCCATGCGCTGATGGGAATGGATTTTCTCGATCCACTCAGCCATGGCGTGTGGTGGAGCCTGTGCAGCAACCTGTTGATCTACATTGGCGTGTCCCTGATGGTAAAACCCAGGGATCGCGATATTTTCCAGGCCAGCATCTTCGTGGATGCTCCCACTCCGCAGCTTTACGGGGAGGACGACTTCGAGCTGTCGCCGATTCGGGTGGTCCAGTTGCGGCAACTGATGGAGTCCTTCCTGAGTCGAGCCCAGCAGGAAGAAATGTGGCGCGGCTGCGAGGAGCGCTACCAACAGCGTCTGCTGGATAACGACCGCGCGCCGGTATTTGTCGTGCGCCGGGTGGAAAAGTACCTTGCCGCTATCGTCGGTGCCGCTTCGGCCCAGAGTGCCATTACCCTGTTGCAGCGTACTGAACCGCTGCAGTTCAGCGATATTGCTGCCATCGTTGGCGGCACTTCCGAGCAGTTGCAATTCAACCGCGATCTGCTGCAAACCACGGTGGAAACCATTACCCAGGGCATCTGCGTAGTGGATGGCGAGCTGCGGGTGGTGGCCTGGAACCGCCGCTATGAACAGATGTTTGATTATCCACCGCGACTGCTCTACGTGGGTTGTCCCATCAAGACTGTGTATGAGTACAACGCCCAGCGCGGACTCTATCGGGATTCTGACAATCTGGAGCGTCAGGTAGAGCGCCGCCTGTCCCTGTTGCGCAGCGGTGGGTCCCACCGTTTCGAGCGCACTTTGCCCAACGGCACCACGATTCAGGTCGTGGGCAATCCCATGCCCAACGGCGGTTTCGTCGCAACCTACACGGACATCAGTGACTACAAAACGGTGGTCAAGGCACTTGAAGAGGCCAAGGCGACACTTGAAGACCGGGTGACGCAACGCACGGCGGACCTCTCCAATCTCAATTTCAAACTGGCAGAGGAAAATCGCCTGCGCGCCCGCGCAGAGGAAGAGTTGCGCGGCATGCACGCCAGCAAGAGCAGATTCATGCAGGCTGCCAG
>SBGI01000078.1 GCA_006227015.1 Gammaproteobacteria bacterium | reverse complement strand
TCCTCGTCTTTGTATGAGGTCATTATTGTTAGAGAGTAGAAGTCTGTAGACCGCATTTCAGAGTAGGTAAACAGATCTGTTTATGTCAAGTTTATACGTTGTGCTTCGTCGGTTGTTGTTAGTTGCAATCAGCTTAATATAGCAGTGAATTTTAGGGGTCGTAATGAGCTGGGCTTCATAGACCTGTGCTGAAATTCCTTCTAAAAAACAGATAGCAAGGGCACGGTGCCATCGTTGTCGCGGGTAATGGGTGAATACCTCCATGCCGGGACTGTGTTTCGGGCGCTATGGATCGATCGAATAATAACCGGGAGTGTTCTATGACGTTGTCTGTGATTGGCGCGGGATTTGGCCGTACTGGCACCATGTCCCTGAAAAAAGCGCTGGAAACGTTGGGTTTTTGGCCCTGTCATCACATGGAAGAGGTGTTCAAAAACCCCTGGCAGCTGCCGTTCTGGCAACGTGCGGCCAAGGGTGAAAAAGTGGACTGGGATGAGGTCTTTCGCGGTTATGCCGCCTCTGTGGATTGGCCCAGTGCCCACTACTGGAAAGAGCTGGCAGCGTTTTACCCTGAATCGAAAGTGGTGTTGAGTGTCAGATCTCCGGAACTGTGGTGGGACAGTTTCTCAGTTACCATCAAAAAGCTGCTGGAAGTCAAAAACCAGATCCCCGATGAATACCCCCGCTCGGTGATTGATATGGCAGACAGTATTATCCGCGAGCAGACCTTTGGCGGCAGCCTGGATAAGGAAGCGGTACTGGCTGCATTTCAGAATCGCATTGATGATGTAAAACGCACCATTCCTTCGGAACGGTTGCTGATCTTTGAAGTGACCCAGGGCTGGCAGCCGTTATGTGAGTTCCTGGATGTGCCGGTGCCCGACAAGTCCTTTCCTCGCACCAATGCCAAGGTGGAGTTCTGGGATGTGTTCAGTGGTGGCGTTTCTCCCGGGATCTGAGTTCATCGCTGTGGGTGTGATAATCCATGGTGAGATGGTGCTATCTTCAACGGTGGAAAATAGCGGGTTAAAAAGCCTCACCTCCAGAGCTGGCGTGTTCTGCTATACCTAATTTTGTAGAGAGATAGCTTTGGCCTACAGTCGCTGGGTTGGCAGTGCTATGTTGAATCTCCGAGACAGGTGATATCAGGTCATGGATGTTCGTCGTCCAATCATTCGGTTTCTTGTGCTGGTCATCGCGCTGCACACCGGTTGCGCTATGGCGCCGCATACATTGTCGACGGTCCACCAAGGCGCTTTGGGTAACGTGGCGGTGGTATCGACTACCCAGATGCCGGAGATCAGTTTCAAGGGGTTTGTCCACAACAAAGCCGAGGGCGCGCTGGTGGGCGCGGGCGGAACCTTTGTGGGTTGCGTTGGCTTGATGGGTCAGGGCTCATGTACGGGCGGTATCTGTGCTGCGGGGATGGTGTTGTGGTTGGGGGTTTGTGCCGTTTCCTCTGTGGTTGGTGGCACAGCTGGCGCGGTGGTGTCTCCCGCTGGCGAGGAAACCCGCAGTGCAGAACAAGCCATGGTCTCGGCGCTTGATGCAAAGACTATCCAGGATTCCCTCCGTATACAGGTTGAGCAGGCTGCAGAGTATGTAGATTACTTCCTGATGCCGCTCTCACCACAGGTGATGGACAGGGTGCAGCAGCAAAGGGATTACCGACAGCTCGCCGCCGAAGGAGTGGATGCCGTTCTGGAAGTGTCGCTGACCAAGGTGGGCACCAGGAATGGTGGTTTCGACCCGCCGCTCAGATTGTACATGGAGGCCCAGGCGCACTTGGTGAGTACTGCCGACAACCGTGATCTGATGTCTGAGGATTACCTCTACACCGGCCCGAGCATGAAGCTTGAGGGGTGGTCAGCTAATAACGCCGAACAATTGTTGAAAGCCATTGAAACCGGCTACGAGGAGCTGGGCACCCATATTTTTGATATGAGCTTCAGGTTGTATCCCTTTCCGGATCGCGGTCCCCACAAAGCGGGGTTTATGGGGGTTTCGTTCGGGTTGGCGCCTCTGGAACCGCCTACCCGTGGTGCCATGACCGGGGATGAATTCATCGGCGCTCATTTTGAATGGACCGAGGTCAAGAGTTACAGTCCGACCCTGAGGTGGCAGGCATTTCCCCGAGAGGAGGATCTGGAGATCGCGCCAGATGACATGGCGCGGGTGAGCAACATTCGCTATGACCTGATAGTGGCTGAAGAGAGCAATATGGCCCCTGGTAAGGTGGTGTACCGTCGGTATGGATTGTTGCTGGCATCCCATACCGTCGGTGTCACCCTTAAGCGGAAAACGCGTTATTTCTGGACGGTGCGAGCCCGCTTTGAACTGGACGGGCGGGAGCGGGTCACCGAGTGGAGCTCAACCCATTATGAGTCAAGACTCGGGAGGACGGCGCCTTCCATCTACTCCTATCGATTCAGAACCCATTAAAAACTGATCTGGTCTTCAATTCAGTACGTTCTTATCCTTTATTTGTTTTGAAGGTGCTCTGGGTTATCT
>SBGI01000020.1 GCA_006227015.1 Gammaproteobacteria bacterium | reverse complement strand
GGCTCCATGTCCACCAACACCAAGGGGGAAGGTGCCATACGCCAGAAGCTGCTGGAAAACGACCTGGTGGACTGCATGATCGCCCTGCCCGGCCAATTGTTCTACACCACCCAGATTCCTGTCTGCCTCTGGTTCATCACCAAGAACAAAAAGGCCGTAGTAGTCGAAGGCCACAGCGACAGCAACCACCGCAACCGCCAGGGAGAAACCCTGTTTATCGATGCCCGCAACCTGGGCAGCATGATCGACCGCACCCACAAGGAATTCACCACCGAGGACATTGCCGAAATTACCCGCACCTACCACGCCTGGCGGGGTGAAGCCAAAGACGGCAGCTATGAGGATGTGCCCGGCTTCTGCAAGGCCGCCACACTGGAAGACATCAAGGCAAACGACTATGTGCTTACCCCCGGTCGCTATGTGGGCGCTGCCGAGATCGAGGATGACGGCATTCCCTTTGAAGAAAAAATGACCGAGCTGACCCAAACGCTCTACCAACAGATGGAAGAGTCGGAAAAGTTGGATGCAGTAATTAGGGAGAATCTGGAGAAATTGGGCTATGGAAAGTGAGTGGCCATCGTATCCTCTAGAACAGTTGTGTGCAGCTAATACAGCCATTACCTATGGAGTTGTAAAGCCGGGGCCGGAAGATTCTAATGGTGTTCTTTTTGTTCGTGGCGGTGACATTATCAACGGTCAGATTAATTTGGGGCAACTCAGAACCATTACTCATGAAGTATCACAGCAATATAAAAGGACATTGTTGAAGGGGGGTGAAATATTAGTTTCACTTGTAGGAAACCCTGGGCAAGTTGCAATTGCCCCAGCAGTGTTGCGTGGTGCAAACATTGCTCGGCAAGTTGGACTAATAAGGTTACGAGAGGATATAGATAAACAATTCATTAAATACTACCTCCTTTCACCTCTTGGTCAACGTGAGCTTTCTGGATATTCGTTAGGTTCTGTTCAGCAAGTCATAAACCTTCAGGATCTAAAACGAGTCGAAATTCCTCTTCCTACACTAGAAGAACAAAAAGCCATCGCTCACATCCTCGGCACACTCGACGACAAAATCGAACTCAACCGCCAGATGAACGCTACGCTGGAAGCAATGGCACAGGCGCTGTTCAAAAGCTGGTTTGTGGATTTTGACCCCGTGATCGACAACGCCCTAGCCGCTGGCAATCCCATCCCCCCCGAGCTGCAAGCAAGAGCAGAAAAACGCGCCGCCCTGGGCGATAATCGCAAACCCCTGCCTTCTGAAATTCAGCAACTCTTCCCCGACCGCTTTACCTTCACCGACGAAATGGGCTGGGTGCCGGAGGGGTGGGAAGGAGCCTCTTTATCTGAATTTGGCCAAATTGTGTGTGGTAAAACCCCTTCAAAATCAAACCCGGAATATTTTGGGAGCAAAATTCCGTTCATCAAAATACCCGACATGCATAATGAAATGTTTGTCATTGGTTCCAGCGATTATCTTAGTGAAGCCGGGGCAGCCACCCAACCAAAGAAAGCCATACCTAGGGGAAGCGTATGCGTCAGCTGTATCGCAACAGTGGGGAAAGTTGTAATTGCTTCTCAAGAAAGCCATACAAATCAGCAAATCAACAGCATCGTTCCGAATGATACCTGGTTGACTCCATATCTTTATTTTTACATGTTGACGTTAAACAAGCTCTTTCATGATTTGGCGAGCGGGGGAAGCACGACATTGAATATGAACACAGGTGTCTTTTCCAAGATAGAAATCAACAGGCCAAATGATTCCGTTTTGAAGGCATTCCACAAAGAAACCAGCCCTATGACTAACAAAATAGAGGCTTACCTGATGGAAATCGATACTTTAGTCAAGTTACGCGACACTCTCCTCCCCAAGCTCCTCTCTGGCCAACTCCGTATTCCCGAGGCCGAACAACAGGTAGCCGAGGTTCTGTAACCATGTCCAAATTCACGGAAGAAAAACTGGAACAGGCCATAATTGCGCTGCTGGAGGATCAGGGCTTTCCTTATCATCCCGGCAACACCCTGAGTCGCGCACTAGGCGAAACACTGTTAAAAGACGATTTGTGGGCCTTTCTGACCACCCAATATGCCGGGGATGGCATCACCCCCGATGAGGTGGAATCAGTCATCAACCGGCTGGACAGGCTCTCGGCGGCTGACCTGTACGAGTCCAACAAGAGCATTCACAAACTGGTGGCCGATGGCTTTCTGTTGCAGCGGGAGGATCGCAGCCAGAAGGACTTGTATGTCCAGTTGATCGACTACTCCTCTGCCGACACCAACCACTACCGGGTGGTCAACCAGCTGGAAATTGAGGGCAGCGAAAAGCGCATTCCCGACTCCATTCTCTACATCAATGGCCTGCCGCTGGTGGTGTTTGAGTTCAAGAGTGCCATCCGTGAGGAGGCCACCATCCACGATGCCTACGTACAGCTCACCACCCGCTATGCACGGGACATTCCCGAGCTGATGAAATACAACGCCCTCTGCGTGATCAGCGATGGCGTGAACTCCCG
>SBGI01000045.1 GCA_006227015.1 Gammaproteobacteria bacterium | reverse complement strand
ACCTGTTGATTACAAATTGCCCTGAAACCAGCTTTTCAGCCGGGTGAAAAAACCTTCCTTACTGCTTTCGCTGCGTCGGCTGGGACGGTTCCCTTCCTGTTGCTGCTGCATGCCATACATCAGCAAGCCAACGCCGGTGGAATAGATCGGGTTGTCGACGATATCTGTCAAACCCTTGATATTCTGTGGCGACCCCAGTCTCACCGGCATATGGAAGATTTCTTCCGCCAGCTCAACGACACCTTCCATCTTGGCAGTGCCACCGGTAAGCACGATGCCTGCCGCTACCAGATCTTCAAATCCGCTGCGGCGCAATTCTGCCTGCACCAGCGTAAACAGCTCGTCATAGCGGGGTTCCACCACTTCTGCCAGAGCCTGGCGGGACAAATCACGGTGTGGGCGGTCGCCAACGCTGGGCACCTTGATGGTCTCGTCTGCGCCGGCCATTTTGGCCAATGCGCAGGCGTATTTGATTTTCAACTCCTCAGCATGGGCCGTGGGCGTGCGCAGTGCATGCGCGATGTCATTGGTCACCTGGTCTCCGGCAATCGGGATAACACCGGTATGGCGAATCGCACCCTCGGTGAAGATGGCGATGTCAGTCGTTCCACCTCCGATGTCCACCAGGCAGACGCCAAGCTGCTTTTCGTCTTCCGTGAGCACGGCATAGGAAGACGCCAATTGCTCGAGGATGATGTCATCCACTTCCAGGCCACAGCGGCGGATACACTTCTTGATGTTCTGTGCGGCATTGGCGGCACAGGTGACCAGATGTACCTTGGCCTCCAGCCGTACCCCTGACATCCCCAGAGGCTCTCTCACCCCTTCCTGATTATCGATAATGAATTCCTGAGGCAACACGTGGAGGATTTCCTGGTCTGCCGGAATGGCGACAGCGCGGGCAGCATCAATGACACGCTCGATATCCAGTGTCAGCACCTCGCGATCCCGAATTGCAACGATACCGTGGGAATTCAGGCTACGAATGTGACTTCCGGCAATACCGGCATACACGGAGTGAATGTGACAACCGGCCATCAATTCCGCTTCCTCTATGGCACGCTGAATGGAGTGCACGGTGGACTCAATATTGACCACCACCCCCTTTTTCAGCCCGGAAGATGGATGCAGACCGGTTCCGACAATTTCCAGAGTACCGCCGGGGCCGGCCAGGCCAACAATCGACACCACTTTGGATGTGCCGATATCCAGCCCAACGATCAATCTTTCATCACTAGAGTTCGCCATTTTTCGACCTCACACTTTTTCCGTAGACCCGGAGATACTCGTTAATTTCTGTTCTGCCAATCCACCGGCATGACCTTGCTGTGTCACCCACTGCACCGCCACACCGTTGTCGTAGCGAATATCCACTCTGGCGATCTGATCAGACTTTTCCTTTAGCACCTGTTCCCACACCTCCAGAAAGCGACGCATTTTTTCCATCACCTGATCTCTGCCGATGACCAGCTCCAGGTCATTGTCCAGGCGCAACCACCAGGCACCACGGTCATCCCTTTTCAGCGTGGCAATGCGCAAACCGGAGGGCTGGAGCAACTGCACCATCTCCCTGTAGGATTTCATCAGGTGGCGCTCGCTCTGGTCGCCGCCCTGTAGCTTGGGCAGAAAAGCCAGCGCACTGTTGTCGCCAATGTCACGCCGTTCACCCCGCACGTTGAGAAAACCGGTATCCCCCCAGCGGGCGATGGGCACCTCTTCCGACACGGTAATCACCAGCTCATCTGGCCAACGCCGACTGACCCGGGCCTGTTGCACCCAGGGATGCAGCTCCAGCTCCCGGCGAATGGTTTGCAGGTTAAGACTCAGAAAGCCCCCACTCACCAGTGGCTCCACCAATTGCTGAATCTCTGCCTGGTCCACCTGGGCAAATTCTCCTTTTATCGCGATAACTCCAATGGCGACGTTGAGACGTTCATAGAGTTTTTCCAGACCCCAGCCTGCACCCATCAATGCCACGACCAGAAGTACCAGGGAAAACACACGCGGCAGCCAATACAGTCTTTCCCGTAGAGGCCGCTTCGCCTCGCGACGCAGAGCTCCCGTGTTTTGCCGATTAGCGACCATTCGCACCTCCGGCAAGGCTGGTATCGAGAATTTTCAATACCAGCTCATCAAAACTGTGTCCGGCAACCTTGGCGGCCATGGGCACCAGACTGTGGTCGGTCATACCAGGTACGGTATTCACTTCCAGCAGCAGAAACTCGCCGTCGGCATCAGCCATCACATCTACGCGCCCCCAACCGCTGCAGCCGAGGCTGCTGAATGCCTTCAGGGCCAGCACCTTAAGCTCGTTTTCCTTCTCTGCATCCAGGCCACAGGGACAAAGGTAGCGTGTGTCGTTGGCCAGATATTTGGCGTTGAAATCGTAAAACCCGTGATCAGTTTCCAGTTTGATGGGTGGCAACACCTCCCCGTCCAGAATCGCGACCGTGTACTCCGCACCGCTGATCCATTGTTCCGCGATCACACTGCTGTCCAGTGCCGCCGCTTCACGCCAAGCACTCTG
>SBGI01000021.1 GCA_006227015.1 Gammaproteobacteria bacterium | reverse complement strand
GTATTGGAACGGGTGGCATCATCCTGGGCCAGAAAACTGATCCAGTCATTGGACGCCACAAAGCTTTCAATGACAGCAAGGTTGGCACGGGACTTTACAATCGCAGCATCCACACCACCCAGCGCTTTTACCCAATCCAGGGCATCAAGGTAATCCGCAACGCAGAGCATGGAGGGTGTATTGATGGTTTCACCCCGGAAAATACCTTCTATCAGCTTGCCGCCTTTTGTCATGCGGAAAATCTTGGGCAGCGGCCAAGATGGCGTGTAACTCTCAAGGCGCTCCACGGCACGTGGGCTGAGAATCAGCATGCCGTGGGCACCTTCACCACCCAGTACCTTCTGCCAGCTGAAGGTCACCACATCCAGCTTTTCCCAGGGCATGTCCATGGCAAAGACGGCAGAAGTCGCATCACAGATGGTCAGCCCCTCTCGATCATCGCTGATCCAGTCACCATTGGGGACTTTGACTCCGGATGTGGTGCCGTTCCAGGTAAAGACGATATCGTGTGCAGGGTTGGTCTGGCTCAAATCCGGTAGCAGGCCATAGTCTGCGCCGAAGGCGTTGGCCTGCTCCAATTTCAGCTGTTTCACAATATCCGTCAGCCAGCCCTGTCCAAAGGACTCCCAGTAACAGATGTCCACAGGCCTTGCGCCCAGCATTGACCACAACGCCATTTCCACTGCACCCGTATCGGAAGCGGGCACCACACCCACCCGATAGCCTTCGGGTAAACCCAGCACTTCGGCGGTTTCATCACACACCCGTCCAAGGGCTGCTTTGCCAATGGCTGCCCGATGTGAGCGCCCCAGAGTGCTCACATCCAGCCTGGAAACATCGTAACCGGGTCGCTTGCTACAGGGACCTGAAGAAAAATTGGGATTGGCCGGCTTATGTGTCGGTTTCATTGCTATTCTGCCTGCATGGGTAATAAAAAGAAGCGCAACATTCTAAGTGGGAATGCCAGGAACGCAAAGTCGTCTTTGGGAATTTTTTGCTTGAAGCGCTGGAGGTTATTCGGAGGGTAAGGCGTTGATTAGCTCTACTCGGTTGCGGGGTGACCAACACCCCGCAACCTGTACAGGTTAATTTTTCATGGCGGCTCTTTCTTTCTTAATCAGGTAGGCAACGACCTTGAGCATGCCCTCCTGACTACCATTTTCTCGGGAGGAAACCCGGTATTTGCCATTCACCACCATTTCCGGCGTACCCTGTATGCGGTAACGCTGTTGTTTACTGGTTGCCAAGTCCACCGCCATCTCAATTCCTTTGGAATTGAAGACCTTGGCAAATCGTTCCCGATCCACGCCCTGCCCTTCAAACAGGCTCGCAATTTCATCCTCACTTTTGAGTTTTTGTTTTTTCAGGTTCATGGCCTCGAAAATCTTTTCGTGCAGATCGTCCAGCACCTTTAGGGCACGAGCCGTGTAATAGGCTCTGGCGTGAAGGGCCATGGTGGGATGCCAAACCGCGGGCACACGCACGAAATTCACATCTTCCGACAGTGCCGCAACCCAGGGATTCAGTTTCGGCTCAAATGCATAACAGTGGCTGCACCCATACCAGAACACTTCAACCACTTCGACTTTGGAGGGGTCCGCAGTGGCAACAGGCTCCGGCAGCACTTCATAGTTGACGCCGGCCTTGTAGGGCTCATCCACTTCGGCATGACAGGCCGCCAGCGGCAGCAAAACCAGAGCAAACAACAGGTTAGAGATGTAATGACGCATGCTTAAATCCTTTGGCTATAAAAAAGCTATACCTGATAGACCACTATCATCTCTCAGGTTCCCTAAAATGCAACCATAAAAAAGGCGGCTTACGCCGCCTTTTCCCTGCTGAGCTGTTACTTCAAGCCAGCAATGAAGTTTGAAACTGCATCAATTTCGATATCACTCATGTGAGCAGCGACACCCCGCATAATGGCGGCATCGCCATCGTTAGTGCGTGCAGCCTGATTTTTCGGATCGTGTGCACCGGTACGGAAGGCGCGCAGCTGTTTGGCTGTGTATTGGGCAAACTGACCACCCAGCGCCGGATAACCAGCGGGAGCATTGCCATTACCTGCCGGTGAATGACAGCCTGTACAGGCCGGAACACCTGTTTCGATATTACCACCGCGATAAATCTTCTCACCCAGGTCCAGGTTTTCTTCTTTGGCGCCGGCCATCTGGATCGTTTTGGAGGCAAAATAGGCAGCGATGTCCTGCAAATCCTGATCACTGTAGGCATTCAGCATGCCGGTCATTTCCAGAACTGGGCGGTCGCCGGACTTGATGTCCTGCAATTGCTTGGTGAGGTATTTTTCGCCCTGACCAGCCAACTTGGGGAAATTAGGTGCAGGGCTGTTACCATCTGCTCCGTGGCAACCTGCACACATTGCTGTTTTAGCCTGTCCGGCCGCGGCATCGCCGCCAGCAAAGGCCAGTGAGGAGGCCAGGGTCAAACCCAGCATGGCAGCCATTCCTAGAATGATTTTTTTCATTGGTTAATCCGCTCTCTGCATTCCGCTACAATAGGAAACTTT
>SBGI01000132.1 GCA_006227015.1 Gammaproteobacteria bacterium | reverse complement strand
AACAGGCAGCGGAAACAGGCCCCGCCCGGGGTGAACAGGGCGCACTGGCCGAAGAATTTCTGGATGCTGGCAAATACCCAGGGTTTGCCCCGGGCGCAGCAGTGGTCGTTGATCAGGTAGCGGGCACTGAAGTTGTCGGTACAGTCCACCACCAGATCCGCGGCGGCCACCAGCTCGCCGGCGTTGTCGGTGGTCAGAAAGGTTTCGACGGCGTCGACGCGGATCTCCGGGTTGAGGCGCAGCAGGCGCTCTCTGGCGGCGGCGGCCTTGGATTGCCCCACCTGGTCGTGCTCGAAAATGATCTGCCGCTGCAGGTTGCTGGTATCCACTACGTCGCCGTCCACCAGGGTCAGGTGACCCACTCCAGCGGCGGCCAGGTACAGCGCCACTGGAGAGCCCAGCCCGCCGGCGCCGACCACCAGGATATGCGCCTTCTTCAGTTTCATCTGCCCGGCGGCGCCCACTTCGGGGAGCTGGATATGGCGGGTGTAGCGCAGCCATTCGCTAGCGCTGAAAGTGGTATTGTTGTCGCTCATGGCTAAACCCTACTCCGGTTTAACGGTTGCTGCCAATAATGTCTGAAAGTCCCTACTGGTCTGCTCCGGGTCATTGGCCTGAGTAATGGCGGTGATCATCGCCCCACCACTCACCCCAGTTGTGGTAATGCCAGGCCGCCGCTCCAGCCATTCCTCTCGATCGACATTGGGTGTATAGGCGCAGGGCGGGAATGCCGGTTGGGGAGATGCTCAATGGTCATCTTGTCGATCATCACTGTATCCACCAAGGCATATTGGAATTCATTGGTCATCCCCACATGAATGTGCGTTGTGAGGCATAGAGAGGAAGGCAATGATGCAGATGAAAGCCCATCCCTACGCCGATACAAATCGGATCAGGTTCAATGGGTTCACCCTGTCGTTGAGGTGACAGCGGGTGTCTCAGCCGTATGGCACCCCATGAACATGCGGCAGTCATTATATGCAATCCCCCGGCACTTTAAACACGCGTGTTGCCGGGCATGGATGTAAGCCGTAAGGCCGGTTTCCCTTGGGAGAAACCGGCCTTACAGCATGTGGTTCAGACCAATACCTGATCAGAAATTCAGCATCACGCTGAACCAGACCTTTTCTGTGTCGACAGCTTTTTCATCAGCATTGTAGTTTGCATATTTGAGCTGAACAGAGAGGTTTTTGTTGATCGGGTAGGTGGCCACGGCATCAAATTCTTCACCGTAGTCTTCAATGCCATCAAGGGCTTTTTCATCTGCTTCGAAGTCGTGGTAGAAGGCAGCCAGTGCAACACCGCCCACTTTGCCGGTAACTTTGAAGTACAGGTCTTCAATACCACCGTCGGGGGTTGCGAGAAAGATATCCGCCCAACCCTGGAACTTGTGCAGGGTGGCCAACGGAGTGGCGAAGCCCTTTTCACCGTCATCACTACCCAGCATTTCGTAGCCTACCCCCAAGCCAACTCCTTTTATGGAGGTGCCCAGTTCGGCCATGTAGTACTCGGCGTCGTAGTCCGTGGGGTTGTCGCCGTAGTCGGTTTGGGACGCTGCGGCGGCGGCAACTGTGATCGGACCAAACTTGCCGCTATATTCCACACCGTAGGTCTGCGAGGACAGGGCGGCGGCATTGTCGAAGTCCAGCAAATAGGTGTAGACGCCTATTTTGTGGCCCTCGGCGGGGGAGAACGAGGCGTACAGCGCGTGGGAGTCAGATTCAAAGCGGCGAGCTTGCTTGCCGCCGGTGTCCGGTCCGAAGATGCGGTCCACATCCCAGATGTAGCTATAGTCCACGTTGACTTTGCCGATGGGGGCTTGCACACGGAATGAATCGTAGGTCTGCTCGTTCTGGCGCCAGCCGACACCGCCGACGAAGCGCTGGCCGGCGTGCAGGATACGCTGGCGACCGGCACTACCGGTGAAAGCGTCGTTTTTGTACTGCAGGTAAGCCTGGTTGATGGTGGTGCCGTCGGGGTCGGCGACGATGGGATATTGTGACGCCTTGCCATTGGATGGGGTGGCATAGCTTTCACTGCCTATCTGGGAGACATCATCCACTTCGAGCAGCGCGGAGAGGCCATTAAAACTCGCCGATGTCAGGGTTACCCTGGATTTCAGGGTGGAGGCCTTGGCGACATCCTTGCCGGTGACATCTTCATCCACATATTCATATCGATAGCGGAAATTAAATTTGATATCGCCTTTAGTGAAAATCTCGGAAAAACTGGTCGCCTCCTCGGCTGCGGCGGAGGTCGCTCCGGTAATCCCCAGCGCAGCCATCATAATGGCGGTGCCCAGGGTCATTTTCGGTGTTGTTGCAACAGCTTTTTTCATCATCGTGTCCCCAAAAATAGGTCATTTCCTGAAGTTGCCACCAAAGTGGTAGGATGGGTGCCACTATGGTATTAACTTTATGATTTAGAAGGATTTTCTATCCTTCCTGTGGCAACTTAACAGCTAATTACGGGGTTAAATTTGACCTCGATCAACGAATCGGCTGTGCCGACTCCTAAACTGGAGACCTCCTGAAGAAAAC
>SBGI01000224.1 GCA_006227015.1 Gammaproteobacteria bacterium | reverse complement strand
GAAGGCTCAACAGAACTGGTGCATATTGGCCAGGCCGTCATTACGCTGGGGGGCACCCTTGAGTATTTCATCGATGCAGCATTTAACTATCCGACATTAGCAGAAGCCTACAAAGTAGCGGCGTTAAATGCGTGGAATAAAATGACACCTTACCAGCTGGAAGCGTCACCACCCCATGTGGTGCCTATCAGCAAAGAGTCTCAAAAAGGGTCGTTGAGTTGATCGTGCAGGTAGCCAATAGTTGCCCGCTGATATTGCCACAAGGGTTTATAGAGGCTGTGGGTTGAATGTGATAACGTTTCGCGTAACAGATGCTCCGTAAAACCAAGGAATTCTGTGCAAATTACTAATATGGATTTAGTCTGATATGACCTCAAACGTAGTAACCAGGGCCGTGATTCCCGTGGCCGGTCTGGGCACGCGCATGTTGCCCGCCACGAAAGCCATTCCCAAAGAAATGTTACCTGTCGTTGATAAACCGCTTATACAGTACGTCGTCAATGAAGCGATTGCTGCCGGTATCACCGAAATTGTTCTTGTCACCCATGCCAGTAAAAACTCCATTGAAAACCATTTTGATAGCAGTTTTGAGCTGGAGGCTCAGCTGGAAGCTAGGGTCAAGCGGCAGCTGCTTGATGAAGTGCGCTCCATTGTGCCCCAGGAGGTCACTGTCATTTCAGTGCGGCAGCCCTATGCCAAGGGCCTTGGCGATGCCATCAGTTGTGCTCGACCGGTGGTTGGCGACCAGCCTTTCGCCATCCTGTTGCCGGATGTTCTGGTTGATCAGTATCGGGCTGACCTTCATCAGGACAACCTGGCGGCCATGGTGAAAAACTACCAGTCCACAGGTCATAGCCAGATTATGGTGGAGGCCGTGCCTTGGGACGTCGTCAACAAGTACGGTGTGGTGGATTGTAAAGGCGTTGAGCTGATGGCTGGTGGTGTCGCACGCATTGAGAAAATGGTAGAGAAACCCGACGTCAAAAAGGCCCCTTCCAATATGGCTGTGGTGGGCCGCTATGTGGTTTCTCCCTCAATCTGGGAGTTGCTGGCCAAAACACCAACTGGAGTTGGTGGTGAGGTTCAGCTTACCGACGCCCTTGAGGAACTGCTCAAACAGGAAGAGGTTGAAGCCTATCGCATTATTGGTTGTAGTCATGATTGCGGTAGCAAACTTGGCTATATGCAGGCCAATATTGCCTATGCACTGCGCCACAAGGATATTGGTGATGGGGTTAGAGACTATCTGAAAAGCCAGGACCACGAAGCAAACGTGCTTGCCATGGACGATTCCCGCCAGTAATTTTCCTCTTATACAACCCGCTGCTCTGTGGCGGGTTCTGCTCATTTGGATTCTATGAAAATCAGTTGTTTTAAAGCCTACGACATACGGGGCAAGTTAGAAGAAGAACTTTCGACGGAAACGGTTTATCGCATAGGCAGGGCGTATGCCCGCTGGCTACAACCCGAGACTGTGGTGGTGGGTGGTGATATTCGGACATCAAGTCCGGCGTTGAAAAGCGCTTTGGCAAATGGCCTTCGCGATGAAGGCGTTGACGTGCTGGATATCGGGCTCTGTGGTACCGAAGAAATCTATTTTGCGACAGACCACCTCAACGTGTCCGGTGGCATTATGGTCACTGCCAGCCATAACCCCATCGATTACAATGGTATGAAGTTGGTTCGGGAAGGTGCTCGTCCTATTAGTGCCGATACTGGACTCAAAGACATACAAGCATTGGCCGAGGAAGGTGAATTCCCGCCGACACCCCTGGACAAAAAAGGAAGCTACCGGCGTATCAGCTGCTCAGATGCCTATATCGAGCATCTGTTGAGTTACGTGAATACCGAACAATTACGGCCCCTGAAAATTGTTGTCAATGCGGGGAATGGCGCGGCCGGACCGGTGCTGGATGCGCTGGAAAAACACCTGCCCTTTGAGCTGATAAAAGTGAATCACGAGCCTGACGGCAGATTCCCGAATGGTATCCCGAACCCGCTGCTGGATGAGTGCCGGCACCATACCAGTGACATCGTGAAATCTTCAGGTGCTGACCTGGGCTTGGCATGGGACGGAGATTTCGACCGCTGTTTTCTGTTTGATGAAACAGGTGCGTTCATCGAGGGCTATTACATTGTCGGTTTACTGGCCGAAGCGTTCCTGCGCAAGCATCCTGGTGAGAAAATCATCCATGATCCCCGTCTGGTCTGGAATACCCAGGCCATTTGTCGGGAGTTTTCCGGTGAAGCGATTGAGACCAAGTGTGGCCATGCCTTTATCAAGCAGACCATGCGCGAAAAGAACGCGGTTTATGGTGGGGAAATGAGCGCCCATCACTATTTCCGCGATTTTTCCTACTGCGATAGCGGCATGATTCCCTGGTTGTTGGTCGCAGAACTATTGTCCACAGGCGGGCAGACTCTCTCCCAGATGGTTGCCCACAGGATGTCTGAATATCCCTGTTCCGGGGAGATTAACCGCAGTGTTGATGATGCTGCTCGGCTGATGGCATCCCTTAAAGCCCGTTTCGAGGAGGAGGCC
>SBGI01000035.1 GCA_006227015.1 Gammaproteobacteria bacterium | reverse complement strand
AACATAATCGCAAAGCGATAACGAAAGATGGTATTCGTTAACGCAGAAAACTGTAGGGTATTGTTGTTATTAATCATGATTTATCACCTCCCCAGCATTGAGGATCTGAATACCTCCCAGTCCCACCAGTATCAAATCACCTCTATCAGAAACTGTGATGCTACTAAGGGGCAAACCGTTTTCACGTTGAGATTTCTTTACGGAAGAAAAGTCGGCAGCGACATGAAGCATCAAGCCGTCTGCACCAACAATCAACGCAGAGCCATCGGCTAACCAAGTACCGCCGGACAGACCTGCTTCAGTCTGTGTATCCAGTTCACGCCAACGCTCTCCGCCGTCAACAGTTGTGAACAGCTTTCCTCCGACCCCAAACAGAATCAGTCGGTCCAAACCGTCTGTGTCACGCTTAGCCAGCACACCGTGAAAAGAGCCATCATGGGCAGTTTGCAAAGGTACAAAGCTTTCACCGCTATCCTGCGAGCGGAACAGCAAACCCGCCTCGGAAGTGACATAAAGGGTATCCTCAGCCGTAGAGGCCATTGAAAAGAAATGCCATTCATCCAGATTATCAGCGTGATCCTGCCACTCTTCCCAGTGCTGACCACCGTCAACAGTGTGATAAATCTTGTTGAATACACCCACCGCGAAACCTTCTTCAGCGTTCTTGAAATAGAGATCCAGCAGTGGGCCTTTCATCTCTGCTTCACGGGCATCAAACTGCTTTTTCCAGCTAACTCCACCATCAACGCTATTTAAGATCACCGCGTCCTCTCCCACTGCCCAACCACGCCTTTCATCCATAAAAAAGACAGCGTTGAGCTGTGAACGGATCGGCACCTCAGCCTGAGCCCACTCCTCACCCTTATCATCTGAGTAGAGAATATGGCCACGTTCACCCACTGCAATCAGGCGTTCTCCAGCTTGCGTAACGTCAAGTAGCAGTGATGTAGACGCAGACTCCATCTGCAGCACAGGCAGATCAAGAGGGTCTTGATAATCCGCCCTCACAGCGCTGGTACTGACAATAAGAAGCAGTGTTGTGAGCAGGTGAGGTAATGAAAAGCGTGTTGAACGCGCCTGAGTAGTATTCGTTATTGTTTTCATAGTAAAACCTTTGCGCTTTGTCTCAGCCGAACCAAAGCGCATCCATTCGACATCAGGTTTCAGGCCTGAAGAGAAACCCCGGTCAGAAGGGGAAATGACCGGGGCTTTGTACTAGAGTGCTTATCTACCGCGGCGACGTAACGCAGCCGGCGTGTAATAAGCTGCTTTAGGCGGTTCTTCATCAAATGTCTGAGCCACCTTCTGCCCTGTTACACCAAAGACAGTGTAATAAGCGCCCACTTTAAGGTCATAGTGAACATAGAAGCCACCTGCCGTTACCGGCACTTCTGGTGCTGTGACGGGATACTGGAACCCCAGGCGCCACAAGTTCCCATTACCGTCATACTTGTCCGTTGCCAGAATAGTCCAGGTATCTTCGTCAACGTAGAAAGTACGCTTGGCATAAACATGGCGCGAGTCAGGACGTACGGTTGCTTCCACCACCCACACGCGGTGCAGTTCATAGCGAGTCAAGTCAGCATTAATGACCGGTGAGGCATAGACATCTTCGATCGCATGTTTGATAGAGTTGAGACGGTTGTTGTTATAAGGAACATAGATCTCCTTTTTGCCAACCAATTCCAGGTCGTAACGCTCAGGCGATCCGGAGAACAGGTCATAATCATCAATAACGTTCACCGGACGGTCCGGAGTATCAAACGCCAGGTTTGGTGCACGACGAACCCGACGTTCACCGGGGTCATAGGTCCAGGCTTTACGCGGGATATTCTTCGCATCCACATTTTCAAGCGCCAGGATTCCCTCGCCGGAATCTCGGGACGGACTCAGCATTTTGGAGGAGTACTTAAAGATGGTACCGGATTTGCGTTCTTTCTCGCTGATGTTCGGATCGTAGTAGTTATAATGGATCTTACTGTCGAACAGCCATTCCAGTCGCTGGCCATTGTTATAAATAACATTTTCGATGGCAGAAGGAATGTCACGATAACTACCCAAGAAGCGCAGGTTGTGATTCCAGATCACCTCATGACCATTTTTCGGAATCGGGAATGGAACCGCCCCCCAGACACCGCTGACTCCGTTGCCGTCGGCTGACAATTTTGCCGTGGTCGCGCTCTTGGCGATATTGTCGTACACATATTGTGGCCATGCTGCCGTGCGATGGGTCTTATAGACCGGCATCTTAAACTCTGGGTACTGCTTAAGCAGTGCCAGTGACCCGGCCGTTAATTTATCGGCATACTGATCTGCATTCGCTGCAGTAATTGTGAACAAGGGTTTCTCATCAGCAAAAGGATCAGGGCGATCATCACCACGCTTCCAGCCTGCAGGCACCTCGGTCAAGCCGCCAGTCCACTCAGGAATGGTGCCATCCGCATTACCGGCACGTTCAGCACCTACCGGTGTTAGATCCGCCTGCAAGCGTTTTACTTCTTCAGGCGTGATGGCAGCAAAGGTACTTGAGGCACTAAGCGCTATAGTC
>SBGI01000245.1 GCA_006227015.1 Gammaproteobacteria bacterium | reverse complement strand
TCCCAGTTGCCATCAGGGGAAACAATACGGCGGTTAGTTTGTTCGGCTTGTTGCAGTTGTCTGACGATCATGTTGTCCTCGGCACTTGAATAAAAGGGTAAATGACGCCCTTCGGTACGTTGAAGGACGCTATCACATCGGGACGCTGGCTCAGCTGGCCAGCCGTTTAACGTTGAAGTATTTTTTCTGGGCGGGGATGCTGTCTTCTTTTGCACAGACCTCGCGAACGGTGTTTTCGATGATATCGATACCCCGTGCCAGATTGTCTTCGCTGATGATCAGCGGGCAGAGTAGTTTGACGACCTGGTCGTCGGCGCCGCTGGTCTCAATGATGAGTCCCTGCTTAAAGGCGCTGCGGGTAATCTTTTCCGCCAACTCGCCGTTGACACAGTTGATGCCCTGGAACATGCCACGACCACGGGTGGTGAAATTGCCGTCACCGTACTGGTCGACAATGGCATTCAGACGCTCGGAGACATACTGACCTTTCTTTTTCACAAGGTCGGAGAACTGGTTGTCGGACCAGTAGTGATCGATGGCCGCCTTGGCGGTGACAAAGGCAAAGTTGTTGCCGCGAAAAGTCCCGTTGTGCTCGCCGGGCTTCCAGTGGTCCAGCTCCGGGCGAATCAGCACCACGGCAAAGGGCAGGCCGTAGCCGCCCAGAGATTTCGACATGGTGATGATGTCGGGATAGATGCCGGCTTCTTCGAAGCTGAAATAGGTGCCGGTGCGACCACAGCCCGCCTGGATATCATCGGCGATTAGCAACACGTCGTGTTTGCGGCAGACTTTTTCCAGGTTGCGCAGCCACTCAAAGCTGGCGGCATTGATACCACCTTCACCCTGTACTGTTTCCACAATTACCGCGGCGGGTTTGTCGATGCCACTGCTGGAGTCGGTCAGTACCTTGTCCAGATAGACGGTGGTGTCAATATGGTCGCCGAGGTAGCCGTCGTAGGGCATACGGCTGGTACCGCTAAGGCTGACGCCAGCGGCGCCACGGTGGTGCGAGTTGCCGGTGGCTGCCAGAGAGCCGAGGCTGACGCCGTGGAAACCATTGGTAAAGGCAATAATATTTTCACGCCCCGTAATGTTGCGGGCCAGTTTCAGAGCAGCTTCCACGGCGTTGGTGCCTGTGGGGCCGGTAAACTGCATGACATATTCAAGGTTGCGGGGCTTGAGGATCTTCTCGTTAAAGCTTTCCAGGAATTCCCCTTTTGCCTTGGTGTGCAGATCCAGTCCGTGGGTGATGCCATCCTGGTGGATATACTCAAGCAGCTTCTCTTTAAACACCGGGTTGTTGTGTCCGTAGTTCAGGGTGCCGGCACCGGCGAGAAAGTCCAGGTACTGGTTGCCTTCCTCGTCGTATAGGAATTCGCCCTGCGCTTTGTTGAATACGCGCGGGAAAGAACGGGCGTAGCTCTGAACTTCTGATTCGATCTCTTCAAAAATTTTCATAATGGAGTGTCCTCTTCCTGAGTGAGTTATGAGGCCTCTCTGACCTGCGTTGGAGTGAATGGTCCGATCCTGACCAGAGTTTCGGTGTCGTGCTGGCCTCTAAAATGTTGTTCTCGATCGAACAGGATCGATGATTGGGTTTCGGTCGACAGCCGCCTGGCCAGCCCTTTAAACAGGGCCCAGGATGCGTCGTTGGTATCGGTGATACTGGTCTCCAGATGGTTGACCGATTGACACTGGGGACGGTTGAGAATTTCCAGCAACATGCGGCTGGCAAGTCCCAGACCCCTGGCGCGCTCATGTACCGCGACCTGCCAGATGAACAGGGTGTCAGTTCTCTCCGGGACAAGGTAGCCGGAGATGAAGCCTGACAGGTTTCCATCCAACTCGGCAGCGACTGAAGTGTGCTGGAAGTGCGCACATTGCAGGAGGTTGCAGTAGACGGAGTTCTGGTCCAGAGGAGGGCATTCAGATATCAGTTGATGTACCTGTGCGCCGTCTTCTGCCCGTGGTAGGCGAAGTGTAATTGCTTGACTCATGTGTAATAAATTCTCGGATAAATGTATATAGTTCAAATAATATTTTTTGTTTTAGAGTCAGGTGGTATGGCTTTCTATGGGGTTTGTGTAGATAATTTTCAAGTTTTGATTGCAAAAGTATTTAGAGTTCGAAGAATTATACAGGAAACAGGTGATCGATCCAAACGGACCTTGTCCTAGGCTGGATGAGTTCGGCCTATACTGTGCCTGAAATTAACCGGGGGAAGTGAGATTGGAATCCATTGAACAGGTATTGATAGCCCTGCGAAGGGTCATCAGAGCGACAGATTTATATTCAAAGCACCTGGCCAAGACCAGTGGTCTTACTGCTCCCCAGATTCTCCTGCTGCAGGCTATTAGAGATCGCGGGCAGGTCACCATTGGTGAATTGGCCGAGGAAATCAGTCTCAGTCAGGCGACGGTAACGACTATTATTGACCGGTTGGAAAAGCGCGGACTGGTGTATCGCCAGCGCTCAACTGAGGATAAACGGAAGGTGCATGCTTTTCTTACGGAAAAGGCGCATCAGGTGCTTCAGGATGCCCCCATGCC
>SBGI01000319.1 GCA_006227015.1 Gammaproteobacteria bacterium | reverse complement strand
AGTTGTTTTCCTCTCTGTGCGACGCTACTCAAAAAGGTGGCATGCCACCAACAGAGAATAGCTGAGGAGCAAACCATGAGTAACAAAAACCCGATTATTGCCGCTATTGAAGCGGAACAAATGGACAAAGAACTGCCGGCCTTTGCCCCGGGCGACACCGTCGTCGTTCAGGTAAAAGTAAAGGAAGGTAACCGCGAGCGTCTGCAGGCGTTTGAAGGGGTGGTGATTGGCAAACGCAGCCGTGGCGTTAACTCTGCCTTCACTGTGCGCAAAATCTCCAATGGTGTAGGTGTTGAGCGTACCTTCCAGACCTATAGCCCGCTGGTAGACAGCGTGCAGGTTAAACGTCGCGGTGACGTGCGTCAGGCGAAACTGTACTACTTGCGTGAACTGTCTGGTAAGGCAGCCCGTATCAAGGAAAAACTCAACTGAGTTTAAGACCTTGTTTGAAAAAGGCACCACTGGTTGGTGCCTTTTTTTATGCCTGCGGATTTCCAATGACAATTGCCCGCCCCGGACGCGGCGGTTAGAGTAGGCCATGGCTTGTAATCAACCGGCGCAACAACTTATCGACACCTTCCTGGATGCCCTGTGGGTTGAAAAGGGATTGGGTCAGAACACGCTGGAGGCCTATCGTCGGGACCTGTCCGCCATTGCCGAATGGGCGGAGTCTGGCGGTCTCCACCTGATTGCCCTGACCGGCAACGATATCCAGCGTTACCTGGCCTACCGCTTTCAACAGGGGGTGTCCGCACGTTCCGTTGCCCGCCAACTGTCCTGCCTGAGAAGTTTTTACCGTTTCCTGATACGGGAAAATCGTATCCAGATCGACCCGACAGCTCTGGTGGAAAATCCCAAGCTTGGCCGACCGCTCCCTAAAAGCCTGACCGAGGCCGATGTGGAAGCCTTACTGGAGCAGCCCAATACGGAAGAGGCCTTGGGATTGCGAGATCGCACCATGCTGGAAGTGCTCTACGCCACCGGCCTGCGAGTGACTGAACTGGTGGGCCTGACAATTCACCAGGTCAACCCGCGTCAGGGCGTCGTGCGTGTGTTCGGTAAGGGCGGCAAGGAGCGGTTGGTGCCCATGGGTGAGGAGTCGCTCAGCTGGCTGGCGCGCTACCTGCGGGAAGCTAGGCCATTGCTGCTTGGCACCGTACAAAGTGACGTTTTATTCCCCAGCAACCGCGCCAGGCAAATGACGCGGCAGACCTTCTGGTACAGCATCAAACGCTATGCCAAGGGAGCTGGCATCGAGAAGCCGCTATCCCCCCATACCCTGCGACACGCCTTTGCCACGCATTTACTGAACCACGGTGCAGACCTGAGGGTGTTGCAGTTGCTACTGGGTCACAGCGACCTGTCCACCACACAGATCTATACCCATATTGCCAGCGCCCGAATCAAATCCCTGCACGCACAACATCACCCGAGAGGTTGAGGGAACCCCTGTTCTCCCATAGACTCCAATCTCTGCGGTTTGGTCATCGGAAGAGACCCTTCCTGCAACGGAAAGCCCCAACCAAGAGAATTGTTGTTATGTTGAAGAAAATCGCCGGACTGCTGATGGCAGTTCTTCTTGTCCCGTCAACGTTTGCCGCAGAAGAAGTGCCAGCCGATGTGAGCGCCGCCATCATAGCCAAGCTCAAGGCAGCTCGTCCCGATATGCAATTTGGTGCTGTGGAACCATCGCCCATCGACGGTTTATATATCGTGCGCATCAATGGCACGCAGTTTCTGTATACCAGCGTCGACGGAGAATATGTTGTCGCCGGAGAAATGTACCAGTCACGTCCGGGTATGTTCGTGCCGGTAAAAGATGTGGCTGCTGCAAAGATACGCCAGAACATGATGTCCGCAGTGGCCGAGGAAGACATGATTATCTTTCCCGCCGTGGATGAACGGCGTTCATTCCTCTATGTTTTTACCGATGTGGATTGTGGCTATTGCCGGAAGCTGCACCTGCAGTCTGTACCTGAACTGAATATGGCGGGTGTGGAAGTCCGCTACCTGGCCTACCCGCGAGCGGGAATCGGTTCCCCCTCCTACAAAAAAATTGCCTCCGCCTGGTGTGCGGATGACAAACAGTCGGCCTTAACCGCGTTGAAAAATAACCAGCCGGTGCCGGAGAATGTCTGCGAAGATAACCCGGTTGCCGCTCAGTTTCAGTTGGGCCAGAAGGTTGGCGTCAACGGCACCCCCGCACTGGTGTTGGAAGATGGCACCCTGTTGCCGGGATACCGTCCAGCCCCTGAACTGCTCAAAATTATGGGACTGAACTGAGCGTCGCCTACCTATTTCTATAGTCCCACACCGGTGTCAGATTGACACCGGAGGAGCGGCCCTTTAAGGTTGCCATCCCTTTGTAAAGTCAGTCGTTATCACGCGTTCTGCCTGCCTCAATAACGGTTATCCGGTTATCGGGTCAGCAGCATGGGCGCGACATGTGTTGGCGACCGTAAATCATTAACTCAACCGGTTTAATCAAGGCAAATACGTTGAACGCTGTAAAGATCGGCCTTTGTGGTCTGGGAACGGTGGGCAGTGGCACCGTGAA
>SBGI01000243.1 GCA_006227015.1 Gammaproteobacteria bacterium | reverse complement strand
GGAATTGTTTTTGAAGAATTGGGGTTTAACTACATCGGTCCCATTGATGGCCACAACCTGCCCCTACTGGTGCAGACACTCAGCAACCTGAAACAGCTGGATGGGCCGATCCTGTTGCACACGATCACCCGTAAGGGCAAAGGGTTTGGACCTGCCGAAGCAGACCCCGTGGGCTATCACGCGCTTAATAAAATTGAGCCCAAGAGTAAACCTGAGGTTGCTGTCGCCAAGCCCGCAGCAACCGTGTCGGCACCAAAGGTTAAATATCAACAGGTATTTGGCGACTGGCTTTGCGACATGGCAGACAAAGAATCCCGCCTGGTTGGAATTACGCCAGCCATGTGTGAAGGGTCCGGCATGGTGGAGTTTTCCAAAAGGTTTAACGACCGCTATCACGATGTGGCCATCGCCGAGCAGCATGCGGTGACACTGGCCGCCGGTCTTGCCTGTGAAGGTTTGAAGCCGGTGGTGGCCATTTACTCCACGTTTCTGCAACGGGCTTACGACCAGTTGATTCACGATGTGGCGCTGCAGAATCTGGACGTATTATTTGGCATTGATCGCGCCGGGCTAGTTGGCGAAGACGGCCCCTCTCATGCAGGGAGTTTTGATCTTACCTACCTCCGCTGCATCCCCAACATGCTGATCATGACACCGTCGGACGAAAATGAAACCCGGCAGATGCTCTATACCGGCTTTATTCACCAGGGACCAGCTGCCGTTCGCTACCCCCGGGGTACGGGTCCCGGCGCCGCCATTGAGAAGGCTATGACGGCATTGCCGGTGGGTAAAGGCATCGTAAAACGATCCGGAAACCACGTTGCCATTTTGAACTTTGGCACGCTGTTACCTGCAGCTCTCCGGGCCGCTGAAGAACTTGGCGCAACCGTTGCCGATATGCGATTTGTGAAGCCGTTGGACACGACGCTGGTGGATCGGCTGGCATCACAACATCAATTGCTGGTGACGATTGAGGAGAATACGGTACAGGGTGGCGCCGGCGCAGCCGTCAGTGAGCATTTGGCCTGCACGGGCATGGTCGTGCCCATCATGCATCTGGGTCTGCCGGATCGCTTTGTGGACCATGGCAGTCATTCACAACAACTCTCGGCCATCGGACTGGATGCCGAGGGCATTACCCGCGCCATTCAACATCGTCTGAGTGATTTACGTGGCGCCCAAGGCGCTGTTTCCTGAAATCCGGCTCGTCAGCGTTTGCTACTTGTCGATAACAACAGGTCAATGGCGGACAGCAACTCGATTAACGCCTGACTTTCCTCGCCCCCATGCCGGAAATATTCCTCTGCCATAGGCGTGACGGCACAGTTTTCCGGGAGATCGGCGCGGTCATCGACCAGCTGGTGCAGCCGCGGCAGAAACACGAACTGCAACCACTCTTCAAATGCCAGTGTATCCACGGCAAAGGGTTCCCGGCTCGACAATGCCTCGACGCTCGGGGACTGCTCCGACCACAACATCATGCACCTCAGCTGCTGTTCCAGGCCAGCTAGATAAACAGCCAACTGTCGGTGTTTTTCGCTCATATTCCTGTTTCCAAAAACCTAACCGCTTTCACGCCGAAATGGCGGCAGGTCGTCCAGCATCTGCTTACCGTATCGCTTGCTGATAATGCGGCGGTCTAGGATCGTAATTCGTCCCCGGTCATTTTCCGTTCGGATCAGGCGTCCGCATGCCTGATGCAGCCTGAGGGAAGCATCGGGCAGCATCAGTTGCATAAAGGGATTCTCACCCTTTTGTTCCAGCCAGCTGGACAGAGTCTGGTAGACGGGGTCATCCGGGACAGCAAACGGCAGTTTGGCAATGACCACGTGAGAACAATAATTCCCCGGAAAATCCATTCCCTCGGCAAAACTGGCCAAACCAAAAATTACACTGCCCGCTCCGCCATCGATTGCAGCACGGTGTCGACGGACAATTTCCTGGTGCGACCACTGCCCTTGCATGAGGATTTGAACCTGTTTTTCAGAGGACAGCCCCTCGTAGACCAGTTCCATCTGTCGACGGGACGCAAATAACACCAGCGAGCCCTCCCCCCAGTCAATGATCTGGGGTAATACACTGACCAGCGCTTCGGTATGCAACTGGCTATCGGAACCATCGGCCCCGATATCCGGTACAGATATCAGGCCGGCATTGGCGTAGTCGAAGGCGCCGGCCACCGCCGAATATGTTGTTGTGGAGGGCAAACCACAGCGTTTGCTGAAATTATCAAATGAACCCAGCGTCTGCAGGGTCGCGGAGGTAATAATTGCTGCATAGCACCGTTGCCACAAGTTGAGCCGAAAAATGCCCCCGGCATCTGTCGGGGATGCCGACAGGCGTATATCCGGACTGCCCGCCCCCTCTTCCAGACTCAGCCACCTAGCTGTGGGTGGCGAGTTTTTTGTATCGTCCTGGCGGCCGTAGGATTCCCAGAGGCGCAAAGCTCCCTCGATACGCCCCTGCCACACACCCACTTGCTGAAACAGTTGTTCAAGGTCTACCCGGGGCACAGGAAAGTGTGTCTCATCCATCGCGTCGCTCAACCGGTCGGAAAGCACTTCCAGGGTACTGAACAATACCCCCAGCCCTTGCACCAGGTGGCCCGCCAACTCTCTCACTTCATCTCCGGGGTCGCCGTCGACAAAACACCAGCGCAGTTCAATGCCACCATCCACCTCCCCGTCCAGATATTTTTCCAGGAGTGGATAACTCAGCCCCATAAGACGCTCGCTATCTGCAGCAGCCGTGATCAGCTTTTCCAGTCGGGACACGATATCCGGCGCGTCCTTGAATAGTGGTTTCCAGGCTTCGGCCTGTTTCTGCATGCGCCCCAACCAGTTGCCCGTGGTGCGAACCCGGCATGAACCGGCAAAATGATTAAGCGCCGTGGATGCAATTCGATGACCTTCGTCAAAAATATAAATGGTCTCTTCCGGAGGTGGCAGAATGGCGCCACCTCCGAGGGAAAGGTCTGCCATCACCAGGTCATGATTGGCGACAATGCAATCCGCCTCATCCAGCTCATCCCTGGCTTTAAAAAAGCAACAATTGCGAATCAGGCGACAGCGATGGCCTGTACATTGCCGGCGGTCTACCGTTAGGGGCCGCCAGTCGCTATCTTCCAGCGGGCCAGACCAACTGTCACGATCGCCCGCCCACTCACCTGACGCCAGTGCGTTATCCATTGCACGGTAACTGGCTATCAGGTTTGCAGTCGGGTTGAACTGAATTTCATCTTCGAACAAGAATAGTCCGCTGTCACGGGCTGTGGCCGAGTCCAGGCATTGCTCAAGTCTAACCGGACACAGATAGCGGCCCCGCCCCTTGGCAAGGGCGACCTGATAATTCCAGCCGGTGCTACTCAGCAGGTTGGGGATATCGCGATTTACCAGTTGCTCTTGGAGCGCTACCGTGCCTGTTGCCACCACCACTTTTTTTCCAAGGGCCCGGGCAATGGGCAGTGTCGCCAACAGGTAGGCAAGTGTTTTTCCGGTTCCGGTTCCCGCCTCGACGACACTTACCGGGTTATCTGAGCGTCGCTTGCCTTCCGAATCTTCCTCAATTGCGGCAAGACCATTGGCAATGGCCGCAATCATCTGCTTTTGACCAAGACGTGGACGTAGCTCGTTGACGTCAAGAAACGTCCGGTAACCCTGCTGAATTTCTTCTTTCAGGTCAGCACTCAGCACCGTTAATCAAGACCGAAGTTGAGCTTGCTACGTACCGGATTAGCGTACATATTGAGGATGATTTCACGATGTGCCTCCGGTGCGGCATTCACTCTGGTTTCAAATTCACGAACCTTCTGTGGCCAATTGCCGGTGTAGGCTGACTTCCATTTTTCTAACCCCGGCTCCTTACCCTCTAGCATTTCATAGGCAATCAAATTACTGGGGTGCAACCGATAGTTACCGATGATCTGGCGGTCTACTGCCTCGGCCATTGCCTCGGGAGTATCAATGCCGTCTTCCAATGGGTCTCCAAAGGCAACATGAACAGCCCCTTTGCGACCCACGATACCGTGATAGATGCTCAGCAAGTCCTCATGTTCCTCTTTCCGGTAAACGCCCTCTGTCTGCTTGGCATAAAGCTCCCGCCCTTTGGCTGCGTCCAGGGGATCAAGCTCATAAGAAATGGCCACTGGCACGACTTTCAGTTCCCGAATGGCATCAGCAAATGTCTGCTCTTTCTGCTTACTCAGGGATAACATTTTCAACAGCGCTTTCTCCGTTCTGTCGACCCCGTCCTTGGCACGGCCCTCGCGCTGGGCAATCCAGACGCTGGAGTGCTCTTCTATCAGGGAGAAACGGATGTAGCGGGACAGCTGCAGTAGTGCATTCAGCTTTTCACGGCGCCCTTCCACGGAGCGCTTCACAATAAAACTCTTGTTGATGCGCATTAGGTCCGTGGCAAAGTCTTTACTCATGAGGTTGTCGCCGATGGCGATACGCACGGTGTCGTAACCCGCATGATAGCGGACGAAATTTACAAAGGCCGGATCCATGGCAATATCGCGGTGGTTACTGATGAACAGGTAAGCCCCCTCTGCATCCAGCTTCTCCTGCCCGGAAACCGTCAGATGACATTCAATGTTTTTCAGAAGCTTGCCCATACTGACGCCAACTGCTTCCTGAAAATCACGCACATTGTGAATTTTCTGAAAACTGTGGCGCAGCACGCGCGAAATCAGTGGCCGCATCAACCAGGGAGCAAGTCGACCCAGTCGCGGGTATTTGATCGTCATCAGGGTATCAATAAATTCCCTACTGGCCGCGAGACGGGCTAATACTTCAGGGACCTCTGAGTCGTAATAAGGACGAATATCATCAAATTCATTCATAGCGGCAGTGTACTAATTGTTGTTGTGACTGTTTGCCCAACCAGCGGCAAAAAACTCAGGAGCCCAGACGGGGGTTGTACCAACGCACTTCCGTGGTGTATTTCTCGATCAAATGTGTCACATCAAGAATCATGGCAAAGAGTGCCATGCGCACCAGCAAGCCATTATCAGTCTGGCGAAAAATAGCAAGATTCGGATTGTTGTCGAGGTCGCGGTCGAGCTCATTGGCTTCTGCCCTCGAATCCCGCGGTAAGGGATGCATGATCACCGTATTCGGTTCACAGTTGGAGGTGTAAATCGCCTGGTTCAGCCGAAAGCGACCGCGATACATATCCGCTTCATCTTTGCTGGCAAAACGTTCTTCCTGTATGCGTGTGGAATAGACAATATCCACGTGAGAGATGCTCGACTCCAGGCGGTCAGACTCATCTATCTGAATACCTGCAACGCGCATATCCTCCACCAATTCCCGGGGCATCGCCAGTTCCTGAGGGGAAACCAGCTGCACCGAAACTCGCTGAAACAACATCAGCAACTTGCAGAGGGAGTGAACGGTACGACCATGCTTCAGGTCACCGATCATGGCAATGCGCAGCCCGTCCAGCTGCCGCCCGCGGTCACGGAGTTCTTTCTCAATGGTATACAGATCCAGCAACGCCTGACTGGGGTGCTCATTACTGCCATCGCCACCATTGATCACCGGCACCCGGCTGGCACTGGCAAAATCCGCCACGGAGCCGGACTCGGGATGGCGCATACAGATCACATCACTGAAACCGGACAGGACTCTGGCGGTATCCTGAAGCGACTCTCCCTTGGCAAGGGCAGAGGCTTCAAAACCGACGGTTTCCCTCACCTCACCTCCCAGCAGGTTGAAGGCGCTACCGAAACTGATGCGGGTCCGGGTGCTGGCTTCAAAAAACATGTTCCCGAGTATCGCTCCCTCGAGAACCCGGGTAATTTTCTGGCGCTGAGCATAGGGCTCCATGCGGTCAGCAACGCGGAAGATGCGGTCGATATCGCTGCGTTCAAACTGACTGATGGAAAGTATACTGCTACCCTTGAATTCCACATTGCCCCCAAGACTAAACCCATCAAGCGCCGCATTTTAGCGGCTTTGCCAAAACCGAACCAGCAGCATTGCACTTATAAAATCTGATCACCCCATTCCTGCAGAGCGTGGAGCAGTGCGCGTTCCCGCTCACCGGAATCTTCCTTTGCCATCAGCTCGTTAATTTCAGCATGATAATCTTCAAGACTGAGGTAGCCTGTGGAAGATCCGGTCAGCCGATGAAAACGCCATTCCTCCCACTGATGCAGCTCTTCTTCATTCAATGACTCCGGGAAATTGCGGGCGCGATAAAGGAATAGTAACTGCCGGTAACGAGGGTCCTGAAAATGAAAGCGATCTGCGCCCAGTTCTTCTGCAGAGGCCGACCGTACCTCACTCAATAAACAGCGATCACTGTCATTCAGAAACCCGTCATACAGCTGGCGATCTGCCTCTGCCGGGCTATCGTAGGCTTTAACCGAAAACAGCTGAGACAACTTTGCCGACAGGTCCTGGTTCCGCAATAGCTGCCAGTTTTGCTCACAACGCGCCAGATCTATACCCAAGCGCTTGGCGGCACGGTCGTCCAGCAATTTGGGGGTTGCAACCACGGGGCAACGGTTAATCTGAACATTTTTAAGGGGGATCCTTTCTACACCCTCCGGTAAATCCTCGGTGCGCGTGAAAAGCCGTTCGTGGATTTGATCCACAGATAAATCGATAAGCCCCTGAGCATCCCCGGACAGGTTAAAGCAGATGAATGCATTGTTATTGGTCGGGTGCTTGGCCAACGGCATCATTAGCGCCACATAACCATTGTCCCGTGGCAACCTGCCCGAAACATGAAGAAATGGCATTTTTTGCTGAAGATCAATCAGACCCGCCACTTTATTTTTCAGCCGATGCTCATAGATATATTCGTACAGGCGGGGTTGTTTCTCCCGAACTAAACGGGCCATGGCAATGGTCGCCATGACATCGGACAGGGCGTCGTGAGCCGCTTCGTGGGCAATACCATTGGCCTGGGTCAGCTGTTCCAATTTGAAACAGGGCGAACCGTCGTCATAGTTAGGCCATTCAATACCATCGGGGCGCAATGCTCGGGCCAAGCGCACCATATCGATAATATCCCAGCGCGAGTTGCCGTGCTTCCACTCGCGCTCATAGGGGTCATAGAAGTTCCGATATAGCGTGTAGCGGGTTACTTCATCATCGAAGCGAATACTGTTATAGCCCACCCCACAGGTTCCCGGTTGTGACAGTTCCCGGTGTACCTGGGCAATAAATTCAGGCTCCGACACACCGTGTTCACGGGCTTTTTGCGGGGTAATGCCAGTGACCAGACAGGCCATTGGGGATGGCAGCCGGTCCATGGGAGGCTGGCAATACAGGGATAAGGGTTTACCCACAAGATTGAGGTTTTCATCGGTGCGAACACCGGCAAACTGTGAAGGGCAGTCTCGTGATGGGTCAGTGCCAAACGTTTCGTAATCGTGCCAATAAAGCGTTTTCACAGACTCAGCATCCTTTCTTTCAGAACAAAAAAAGCGGCGTCTGAGGACGCCGCTTTTAGATAACGCAATAAAGAGTGCGTTCCGGTCAGATTACTCAACCACTTCAGTGTAGGTCATTTCACCCACTACGCGACGGTTGCGAGCACGACCTTCATCGGTTGTATTATCGGCGATCGGACGGCTTTCACCGTAACCTTCCGTGGTAACGCGGCTCGGGTCAATACCATAATCTTCTACGATTTTGGCTTTAACGGCTGCTGCGCGACGCTCTGACAGTCCCTGGTTGTAGTCATCTGAACCGCGGGCATCAGTGTGGCCTTCCAGCACTAGAGTAATGTCATCGTGAACTTTCATGGCATTGGCGACAGCCTGCAGCTCATCACCGTAGATGGCGCGAACGATAGCCTTGTCGAATTCAAACTCTACATTCAAACGAACTGTAATGGTGCGAGTCTCAGGCTCCGGCGCAGGCATTTCCGGCACACGACGCTCTACAGGCTCTTCAACAACTGGCGCAGCTGGCTTGTTGAAGTAGTAGTTGAGGGCAAAGTTCAAAGAACCATCGTTGATACCCTCGTTGCCTTCACGCAATTTGTGTGCAATGCGGGCATCGCCACGGAATTCCCACTGATCGCTGAGCATTTTGGACAGACCGAAACCAATTTGCGCCTGATGGGTGTATTCCTCATCTGACCAAAGGTTGTTTTCGCCTTCGCGGTCGTAGTAGCTGAAGCCAGCCACTACGTAGGGGCGCCAACCGCCATCGTCTTCGCCCAGCCAGAAATAGGCATTGATTTGGGCAACATCCAGATCATCACCGGCAATATCTTTGCCATAACCGGCTTCCAATGCCCAATCATTGAAGAAACGGTAACCGATGTTAAAACCGGCCACACCCGCCTCGTCATGACCACTGACAACTCGTTCGCTGTCCAGATAGTAGTAACCCAGCGATGGACCGAGATAAAGACCTTCTTGTGCAAAAACAGATGCGGACAGAGCCAGCAACGATACGCCAATAGCAGCAGCAAGCTTTTTCATAAAACTTCCCCATAATTCCAATTTAAAAAACACAGGCACCCTCGCCTGAACAATAAAAACAACAGCCGTAATGATAATACAGTTACTGTTTTTTTTCCGCACAGAGGTCAAATTTTTTCCAAAAACCCTTATAAGATCAAAAAAGTGGCGCTGACTTTTTAATTCCTGTCGAACTCACTTTTGGCTCTGGGTTTACAATAAAAAAACCTCGACATCCTGATAGCGGCGCGCAATATATACCCCTATTTTCCGATAAGCCAGCGCTAAATAACCAGCTTGCGCTCTTCAATTTTGGCCTGCCAGATTTTTGGGCCCGTTTGGTGTACGGCTTCACCTTTGGTATCAACGGCAACCGTTACCGGCATGTCGACAATTTCAAACTCATAAATTGCTTCCATGCCAAGATCTTCAAAAGCAACCACTTTGGCGCCGGTAATGGCTTTGGAAACCAGATAGGCCGAACCGCCAACCGCCATCAGATATACAGCCTGCGAGTCGCGGATGGCGTCAATGGCTGTAGGACCCCGTTCTGCCTTCCCGATCATGCCTATCAGGCCGGTTTCTTCCAGCATGGTTCGCGTAAATTTGTCCATTCGGGTGGCGGTAGTGGGGCCAGCAGGACCGACCACCTCTTCTCTTACGGGGTCGACAGGACCCACGTAGTAGATAAAACGACCCGTCAGGTCTACGGGCAGTTTTTCTCCCTTCGCCAGCATATCGACCATACGCTTGTGAGCGGCGTCCCGACCAGTCAGCATTTTGCCCGATAACAGCAGGGTTTCGCCGGGCTTCCAGTCTTTAATATCTTCCCTGGTTACCGTATCAAGGTTCACACGGCGCACACTATCGCCAACTTCCCAGGCGATTTCCGGCCAATCTTCAAGGTTTGGCGGCTGCTGTTTGGCCGGGCCGCTGCCATCCAGCTTAAAGTGGGTGTGGCGAGTGGCAGCACAGTTGGGAATCATTGCCACCGCCTTGTTGGCAGCATGGGCCGGAAAATCTTTGACCTTGATATCCAGCACTGTCGTCAACCCACCCAGGCCCTGCGCACCGATACCGAGCCCATTGACCTTGTCAAACAACTCCAGACGCAGCTCTTCAGCGCGATTGGATGCACCACGGGCTTGCAGTTCGTGAATATCGATCGGATCCATAAGGGACTCTTTCGCCAGCAACATGGCTTTTTCTGCCGTACCGCCGATTCCAATACCCAACATACCCGGCGGGCACCACCCCGCACCCATTTTTGGCACCTGTTCCAACACCCACTCAACCACTGAATCGGACGGGTTCAGCATGGCAAATTTGGATTTTGCCTCTGAGCCACCCCCCTTGGCTGCCACGTCCACTTCAACAGTATCTCCGGGCACAATTTCGTAATTAATCACCGCCGGAGTGTTATCGCCTGTGTTCTTGCGGGCGCCATCGGGGTCAGCCAAGACTGAAGCACGCAGCACATTGTCTGGGTGAGTGTATGCACGCCTCACACCCTCGTTGATCATGTCGGTGACGCTCATGTCACCTTCCCACTGTACGTTCATGCCCACTTTGACAAAGACGTTCACGATGCCGGTATCCTGGCAAATCGGTCGGTGGCCCATCGCACACATGCGGGAATTGATCAGGATCTGCGCCATCGCATCCTTTGCCGCCTGCGACTCTTCTCGCTCATAGGCTTCGTTGACCGCCTGGATAAAATCCACGGGGTGGTAATAGGAGATAAATTGCAGCGCATCCGCCACACTTTCAATCAAATCATCTTGCTTGATAACAGTCATTTCAGTCTCACAACCTGTCATTTCCAGAAAAACCACATCAGCTCAAACTCAGCCGGGAGGAGCACCCAACTGTTGTTTGATCAGCTGCAAATCCCGGTTAATTTGCAGCCGGTAAGCATCTATGGCACGAATTGCTTCCTCATTACCCGCTACACGGGCATTCAACGACTGCTTGGAGTCGTTGATAGTCTTCTCCATCCGGGCCAGTCGGTCGGCCAAATCCTGTACCTGGCTTACCAAATCGTTGGCTTCCAGTTTTGCCGCCAGCGCTGAACTGGCAGCTGTCTCCACGGATTTTGTCGCCTGATCAACCTTCTTGGTCAGGCTTTCTATTTCTTTTTTGCGTGCTGACATGGAAGACTGCAACCCCTTGACCGACTTGCCCTGGCTATCAATGGATTTACCCTGTTCTTCGATGGTCTTGCGGTTGCGGTCGTAGGCTACACCCCAGAGCTTTCTGATCTCGGACCAGTGCTCATCAAGGCTCGACTGGTGTTCCTTGAGCTTTACTGAAAGCGCCGCACCGGACTGACTGAGAGATTCGTCGGTAGAGACAATCTTTGCTTCCAGATCATTAAAACGGGTCTGTAAAGTTTCAAAGCGCCGGGTCTGTTCAACAAAGAAATAGCCCAGACCGCCGACACCGAGGACGACTACCAGCAACAGAAATTTCCAAAGGGGACCCACGCTACCTGATGGTGAAGGCTGCTTTGATCGCGGCCTCTCTCTGTTGGGACGGACATTTCCGGAGGCCCTTTCCCTGCCTTCGCCACGGCCGATGCGGTCATCACTGGTGGGGACGATTGGATCAAAGCGCGGATTATCACTGTCACTCATAACACATCAAACCTGAAACAGGCCTCTCATCAGATGGCAATTGGGGTAGAAGCTTGGGTATACGAGGCTGGCATTATACGACAAACATAAAAAAACCGGCCATTCGGCCGGCTTTTTATCGTCCTCTGTTTACAGGAAGCAGAGAGAACCTACCAGCACAGCTGTCAGAACCAGGCTGGAAACAATCACACCGCGAACGGTAGTCATGGGTCCTTGCTTGCCAAACAGAGCATTGGCTTCAAGAACCAACACAATAGCCACTGCCAGGTAAAGCCCTGCACCACCGCCATTCGCTGAAGTAAGGTGCTCTGCACTGTAACCCATGTGCGGAGATGCCAGCATGCAGTATGCCATCGGCGCAGAAAACAAAGTGTTAGTGCGGGATGCCAGCAACGCTTTGGCCGCGGCCGCGGGGCCGTCACCCTCTTTCATACCCAGGGCGATTTGTTGTGCAGGCCAGATTACCAGCCAGACATTGAGGAACATCAGGGTACCCAGCAATGCACCCACTTCAATATAGTCATTCATGACATGCTGTTTGCCCACACCCGCCAGCAGAATCACGCCGGTGATGAAAGTGAACATGGCGCCCCAGCGGAACCACCACAGGGCACTGGGTGCGAGTTTTGCCTTGGCATCGGACAGGGCCTCAGGGCTGGCCTGCTTGAAGTAACCGCCCTGAACGAAGTTGAAGTAATACAGCATACCAATCCAGGTGATGCCGAACAGCAGGTGACCCCAACGGGCCAGGAAGTTAATGAATTCGAGTGACATACGTTTCTCCTTAGCAGCCAGATGCTAGTTTATTGGGCTGGGTTTTGTTTGTAATCAATTAGTTGTTATACCCACCATCGCTACGCGGTGGCGATACCCTACCGGTCAAACCTTCCAGAAACCCTATAAAACAAGGGGTTATAGGACGATTCCACTGGCTGGTAATTTTGTCATAAAGTACCAGAAAATAAAAAGCCCCGACGTACGGGGCTTTTATCGGCTGAGATCAGCGAGGTGATCAGGGCGATTACATCATGCCGCCCATGCCACCCATACCACCCATGTCTGGCATACCGCCACCGGCATTTTCTTCCGGGGAGTCGGCAACCATTGCTTCAGTGGTAATCATCAGGCCCGCAATGGAACCTGCCGCCTGCAGCGCAGTGCGCGTCACTTTTGCCGGATCAAGAATACCCATGGCAATCATATCTCCATATTCACCTGAACCTGCGTTGTAGCCGAAGTTGCCTTCACCCTGCTTGACCTTGTCGACAACCACAGAGCCTTCTTCACCAGCATTGGTCACAATCTGACGCAGCGGTGATTCCATGGCGCGGCGGGCCAGATTAATGCCAACAGTCTGGTCTTCGTTGTCACCCTTAAGTCCGTCAATGGCTTGCAGGGCTCGAATCAGGGCAACACCGCCACCGGGCACAACACCCTCTTCGACAGCTGCACGGGTTGCGTGCAGAGCATCTTCAACACGGGCTTTCTTCTCTTTCATTTCGACTTCAGTAGCCGCGCCAACCTTAATTACTGCGACACCGCCTGCCAATTTGGCAACGCGCTCTTGCAGTTTTTCGCGGTCATAATCAGAGGAGGTATCTTCTATCTGAGCACGGATCTGGTTAACACGGGCCTGAATGGCATCGTGGTCACCTGCGCCGTCCACAATCGTGGTGTTTTCCTTGGAGATGGTCACGCGCTTGGCAGTACCCAGGTGATCCAGGGTAGCCGACTCAAGGTCCATACCCACTTCCTCTGAAATCACGGTTCCGCCAGTCAACACAGCGATGTCTTCCAGCATGGCCTTACGACGGTCACCAAAACCCGGTGCTTTACAGGCAGCAACCTTGACGATACCGCGCAGGTTATTCACTACTAGTGTCGCCAGCGCTTCACCTTCAACGTCTTCAGAAATAATCACCAGCGGCTTGCCTGCTTTGGCCACACTTTCCAGCAGTGGCAGCAAGTCACGAATATTGGAAATTTTCTTGTCGAACAGCAGGATGAAGGGCGAATCGTGCTCAACACTCATGCTTTCCTGGTTATTGATGAAATAAGGGGACAGGTAACCGCGATCAAACTGCATACCTTCAACGATATCCAGCTCATTTTCGAGACCGGAACCTTCTTCAACAGTGATGACCCCTTCCTTGCCGACTTTCTCCATGGCCTCGGCAATGATATCGCCGACATGGGAGTCGCTGTTGGCAGAGATAGTACCAACCTGGGCAATCTCCTTGGTATCAGCGCAGGGCTTGGCAATTTTGGCAATCTCAGCTACTGCTGCGGTAACGGCCTTATCAATACCGCGCTTCAGATCCATCGGGTTCATTCCGGCGGCTACTGATTTGAGGCCTTCGTTAACGATTGACTGGGCCAATACTGTCGCCGTGGTGGTGCCATCGCCAGCCTCGTCGGAGGCTTTGGATGCCACTTCTTTCACCATCTGGGCGCCCATATTTTGAAACTTGTCTTTCAGTTCGATTTCTTTCGCCACAGACACACCGTCTTTGGTGACCGTAGGTGCACCGAAAGATTTATCCAGCACAACATTGCGCCCCTTGGGACCCAGAGTGACTTTTACAGCGTCGGCCAGAACATTGACGCCTTCCAGCATCGGGTTGCGGGCGTTATCACCAAACATTACGTCTTTTGCTGACATGACTTACCTTCCTTAAACAATTCGTTTGAC
>SBGI01000180.1 GCA_006227015.1 Gammaproteobacteria bacterium | reverse complement strand
CTGATGCGTCAACTCTATTCAGAGACAAAACGCGCCCTGCAGCGAGGCCTGGAAAATCCCTTTGACCGGGATGCCTGGGTTGAAAGCACCAAACAGGCTGCCATGGATACACTGGCTGAACTCGGTATTAGCCAACCCCAGGCGATAGCCATCTGGGGCAACGTGGATGATGAATTTTTCCTGCGTGAAAGAGCCGATGATATTGCCACCTACACCGCCGCCATTGCGGCCCGCGGTGACACCAACGACCCTGTCATCCTTATTCAAAATGCCGGTGTGGAAATACCAATAGCAACGCAAATCTTCATCCATACCAAAGGCATGGACAATGTTTTCCCGACAACGGCGGCAGCCCTGGATCACCTGCAACTGAATATTATGGATGCACGACTGCACAGGGATACAGAAGGCCACACTTTCGATACCTTCTATGTACTGGATGAACACAACAAGCCTTTTGGCCAGAGTGCCGAGATGCTAGAAAAGACCCAACGCACACTGTCAGAGGCCCTTAAAAACCCCGACCCCTCTGCCTTTAATCTGAACCGGCGCACACCCCGCCACCTCAAGCAGCTCGCCATGCGCACCGTCGCCAGTATCAGCAACGATATTGAGAAGAGCGCCACGATTCTGGAAGTTATCACACCGGATCGGCCAGGCCTGCTGGCTCACCTCGGTCGAATTTTTGTGCGCTTCAAGCTACGCCTACTCAGCGCTAAAATTGCCACTCTGGGTGAGCGAGTTGAAGACGTCTTTTACCTGGTAGATATGGACTATCGTCCGCTCAGTGATGCCGAATTCTGTGAAGAACTGCGGGACACCATCTGTAAGGAGCTGGACGCTCGAAATGAGGAAGACGTGGAAGGAGAAACATTGCCCCGCATGAGGCTGTGGCGGTAACTCCGGGAACGGCCCAAAGCCTTCAGTTTCTGAATCAATAGCGGTAATCATGAACAAAGACCTCGACAAACTACACCCGTACCCTTTTGAAAAGCTCAATGCACTGAAAGCCGGCCTGACGCCCCCCGAACACCTGTACCATATTCCACTCTCCATTGGCGAGCCAAAACACCCCGCTCCGGTATTTGTGAAACAGGTATTGGCAGATTCGCTGGAAAAACTCTCTGCCTACCCGCTGACCAAGGGTGTTCCCGAACTGAGAACAGCTATCAGCACCTGGTTGTGTCGTCGCTTCCAACTGGGTGCTGTTGATGCCGAGACTCAAGTACTGCCGGTCAACGGCACCCGGGAAGCCCTGTTTGCCTTTGCCCAGGCCGTGGTGGATCGCTCTGGCAACCCTCTGGTACTAAGTCCAAACCCCTTTTACCAGATTTACGAAGGCGCAGGATTTCTCGCCGGCGCTGAATTGAAATTCCTTAATTGCACCTATGAAACCGACTATCTGCCGGATTTTGACGCTGTGGATGAAGCGACTTGGCAGCGCTGCCAGCTGCTCTATCTGTGCAGCCCGGGCAACCCCACCGGCGCCGTGATGGGTATTCCCCGTTTACAGCAGTTGATCCAACTAGCTGATCGTTTCGACTTCATCATCGCCAGCGACGAATGCTATTCGGAAATCTACCCTGACGAAAACAACCCGCCACCGGGGCTGCTCGAAGCCTGCGCCCGCATGGAGCGCCATGACTACAGCCGCTGTGTGGTATTCCACAGCCTGTCCAAGCGTTCCAACCTGCCGGGGTTGCGTTCCGGTTTTGTGGCGGGCGATGCACAAGTATTGCAGTCTTTCCTGCGTTATCGAACCTACCACGGCTGCGCCATGCCCGTGCCAACCCAATTGGCGAGCATCGCAGCCTGGGATGACGAACAACATGTGGTCGAAAATCGCGAGCAATACCGACAGAAATTTGAAGTCTTTAAAGAAATTCTCGGTGACACGCTACCCCTGAGCCTCCCTGATGCCGGCTTCTATTTCTGGGCGGATACCAGCACCGCACAGGTGGGTAGTGATGAGGATTTTGCACGCGAGTTATTTGCCCAGGAACATATCACTGTTCTCCCCGGCCGTTACCTGGCTCGCCAGGCCGGAGGAGTAAACCCGGGGGAAAACCGGGTGCGGATGGCACTGGTTGCTCCCCTGGATGAATGCCGCGAAGCGGCACTGCGTATCCGCCGCTTTGTCAAAAATGCCCGGCAAAATCTGGTCTGAGCAGATGTTAAAGAAAGAACGTGCCGAGTTTATTCGCCAAAGGCTGACGGAACTTTACCCAAACCCGCCCATTCCGTTGGTCCACAAGGATGCCTACACCCTGTTGGTTGCAGTCCTTCTATCTGCTCAATGCACGGACGAGCGGGTAAACCAGGTCACACCAGAACTTTTTGCTTTGGCTGATAACGCCCGGGACATGAGCCAGGTTGCCGTCGAACAGGTCTACGACATTATCCGTCCCTGCGGGTTGGCGCCGCAGAAATCAAAAGCCATCGTGAAGCTTTCACAAATTCTGATCTCCGATTATGGAGGCGAAGTTCCCGAAGATATGGAGGCACTGGAACGCTTGCCGGGAGTCGGGCATAAAACCGCCAGCGTAGTGATGTCCCAAGCCTTTGGACAACCCGCCTTCCCGGTCGATACCCATATTCACCGCCTGGCGCAACGCTGGGGTCTCAGCAACGGCAAGAGTGTGGCGCAAACGGAACAAGACCTGAAGAGATTGTTTCCAAAAGAAAGCTGGAATGCATTGCACCTGCAGATCATCTACTACGGTCGTGAATTCTGCCCTGCCCGCAGCTGCAATGGCCTGACCTGCGATATCTGTAAAACCTGCTTTCCAAACCGCAAGCACCCCGTCAAAAACCGTAAAGCCTGAGAAGCTTGACCAAAGGATTGTGCCCTTAAGCCACGCCAAGGGATATTGTTTTACCCGTCACGCTTTTCGGAAAATCCAGGTACGCCAGCTCTGCCATCCCTGCCCCCAGATCCGCCCAGCAGTTGAGGTCAATATTCAACAGCACCACACCGCATGTGGGAATCTTTTGAATTTTCATGAGGGTAAGATAATTGACCAGGTCAGTCATGGCAGGATTGTGGCAAATTAATGCAAAGTTATTGGCATCCTCATCCAAGCCCCGCAGCCAGCATAGAATATCCTCATAATTGAAGGTATAAAGCTCTGGCACCACCTCCAGATTCATCGCACCCAGGCCAAGGCACGGCATCAACCACCCTGCTGTTTCTACAGACCTTACCGCCGGGCTGGAGTAAAACCGTTTAAGGAATAACGGCTGCATCTGGAGGCGCCTTCCCATTTCCGGCGCACTGATACGCCCGCGTCGATTGAGCGGACGGTCCAGGTCGGGCAAGGTGCTGTCTTTCCAGCACGACTTGGCATGTCGAATCAAGGCAATGGTTTTCATGTCAGTCTCCCGTGATTGCATCTCCCAAGTTTGCTATCCTTCGCGGCGGCTCAAACTCAATGTGCCTATTGGTAGTTAATAGCAGCAATTCATGACAACCGCGTGACGACCTATGACTGACACTGTTCTCTATGGCATCAAAAACTGCGACACGGTAAAGAAAGCCCGGCGCTGGCTGGACGAGCACCAGATTGCCTACCGCTTTCACGATGTCCGAGCCGATGGTATCGACCTGGCAATGATCAACCATTGGATTGCCGCCGCCGGTTGGCAGAAAGTACTGAATAAAGCCGGCACTACCTGGCGAAAACTTGACCCCGAGATACAACAACAGGTATCCGCTGACAACGTTGCATCACTGTTGCTAGAACACCCCGCAATGATCAAACGGCCGGTTCTTGATACCCACGGCAGTATCACCATTGGTTTCAAGCCAGACATCTACGCAACATGCTTTAACAAGTAATTTTGGAGACTGAAGAAAAAATGACTGCACTGTACAGCTTTGGATTGGGCATCGGCACCCAGAACAACCATGGTGATTGGCTGGAAGTCTATTACCCCAAACCCCTGCTCAACCCCGGCGAGGAAGTCAGCAACGTTTTGCAGTCTGTGCTGGACTACCAGGGTGGTAATCTGGCCATCGACCTGTCCGACGAGCAGTTATCAAAACTGGCCGGGGCATTTGCCAGCAGTGGGGATACAGAACAGGCAGACATTGCCAAACAGCTGCAAGGCAGTACCCGCCCTGCCGTAGCCGCCATTCTTGCTAATGACGATGCCCCGGGCTCTGTACCCGAAGGTTATCTGAAGCTGCACCTTCTATCGCACCGCCTGGTCAAGCCCAACTCAACCAATCTCACCGGGCTGTTCGGTGTGTTGCGCAACGTGGCATGGACCAGCCAAGGCGCAATTGATATTGATGAACTTCCCGCACGCCAGCTCGAGGCGCGTCTGAGCGGCAGCAACCTGTCTGTAGACAGTATCGACAAGTTTCCCAAAATGGTGGATTACGTGGTTCCCGCTGGCGTTCGCATTGCCGACACCGCCCGAGTACGCCTGGGTGCCTATATCGGAGAAGGCACGACCATCATGCACGAAGGTTTTGTCAATTTTAATGCTGGCACTGAAGGTACCAGTATGGTGGAAGGTCGTATTTCCCAAGGTGTCTTTGTTAAATCCGGTTCAGACCTTGGCGGGGGCAGCTCTACCATGGGCACATTATCCGGCGGCGGCAATATCATTATTACCATCGGGGAAAAATGCCTACTCGGAGCCAACTCCGGTCTCGGAATCCCTCTGGGTGATCGCTGCACCATCGAAGCCGGCCTCTACATCACCGCCGGGACAAAAATCACCCTGCTGGACGACCAGAATAATGTCGTCGACCAAGTGAAAGCTCGGGAGCTGGCCAGCAAAGATGACCTGTTATTCCGACGCAATTCCAGCACCGGGGCGGTGGAATGCCTGACCAACAAATCAGCTGTGGAGCTAAACGAAGCCCTGCACGCATCCAACTAGGACAGGAAATAGTTAAAAAGCCCGGCAGCAGTGCCGGGCTTTTTTGTGCCCGAAAGTTCTCGTAAAAGTGGTTGCTTTCGGAGCTTTCCGGTTAAGCTATATCGCCATATTTGTTTAATTTGTTGCCTGAAAAATCAGGAGGTCACATGGACTACTCAGAATACGGCCCTTTAGCGAATCTCATTGGCACCTGGAAAGGCGACAGAGGCATGGATGTTGCCCCTGAGTCGGATGGTATCGAACAGAACCCCTACTACGAGACGCTGGTCTGCGAAGCCGCCGGGGATGTAAAGAATGCCGAATCACAACAACTCTGGATAGTGCGATACCACCAGGTTGTTTACCGTAAATCCAACGACGAGGTCTTCCATGATCAGGTAGGCTACTGGTTGTGGGATGCCACAGAAAACCAGGTTATCCAGTCGTTGACCATCCCTCGTGCACTCTGTGTACTGTCCGCTGGTAAAGCCTCTACAACACCCGAAGGCGCAACCCAGATCGATGTCAGCGCAAGCTTGGAGGATCCCCACTGGAGTATCCTGCAATCTCCTTTTATGGCAAAAAATGCCAAAACGCTAAGCTACAGTCATTCCATTACAGTGAAGGGTGACAGCTTGGCCTACAAGGAGTCCACACTTTTGGATATCTATGGCCGGGAATTTGACCATACCGATGGCAATACCCTCCACCGGGTCACTTGAGGCTAGCCGACTGCCGGTAAACGGTAGCCTATCCCACTGCACCCCGCTAAACTTACGCCCTCGATTTGAGAGCGTTTTAAAATGACCACAGAATCCCCCACGTTAGATCTGGCCTGCGAACTGATTCGTCGTCGGTCTGTCACGCCCCTGGACGAAGGCTGCCAGCAGTTAATGATTGAGCGCCTTGAGGCCCAGGGATTCTGTGTTGTCAGGTTGCCTTTTGGCAGTGTGGAAAATTTCTGGGCAGTACATGGCAATAGCGGCCCAACCCTATGCTTTGCCGGGCATACCGATGTTGTGCCCACAGGCCCTGAAAGCGACTGGCAACGCCCACCATTTGAGCCGCATATTGAGGCTGGCATTCTGTACGGACGCGGTGCCGCCGATATGAAAGGTTCCCTGGCGGCGATGGTTACCGGCGTGGAAAATTTTCTGTCCGAGCATCCGGACCACCTTGGCCAGATAGCCTTTCTTATCACCAGCGATGAGGAAGGCATTGCCGTGGACGGTACGGTGAAGGTGGTGGAGTGGCTTCGACAACAGGATGCGATGCCCGACTGGTGCATCGTGGGAGAGCCCTCAAGCTCGGAGCAAATGGGAGATGTTGTCAAAAATGGCCGTCGGGGCTCTCTCGGTGCCGAGCTGACGGTTAAAGGAATTCAGGGGCATGTCGCCTACCCTCACCTTGCTGACAATCCCATTCACCGGGCCGCACCGGCACTTGCAGAACTTGCGGCGGAAAACTGGGATAGTGGGAATGATTTTTTCCCGGCCACCAGTTTTCAGGTTTCCAATATTCAGGGTGGCACCGGTGCCACCAATGTGATTCCCGGAAGTATTCATGTTGTCTTCAACTTCCGCTTCTCCACTGAAGTCACTGAGCAGCAACTTCGAGAACGTACCGAGGCCATTCTGGACAAACACAACCTTGATTACGATATCCAGTGGCATCTCAGCGGCCAACCCTTTCTGACAGCTGAAGGCGAACTCGTCGAAGCAACGGTTGCCAGTATCCGAGAGGTAACTGGCCTTCACACCGAACTTTCTACCGCAGGTGGAACCTCTGACGGACGATTTATCGCGCCTTTTGGCACACAGGTCGTTGAGCTTGGGCCTGTCAATGCCACCATTCATAAGGTTGACGAATGCGCCAGTGTGGCTGATATCGAACAACTTAGCGTTGTTTATCAGCGAATACTGGAAAAACTGCTGAGCTAGCAAATATCCTCACTTGTTTGCCGATCAAAAACACCTAGTGCTGACAGAACTCATCCAAGCGGGGAAAATTTTCGTACGCACACAATTCAGGATCACCCCATACAAGGAGTCAATTATGCGCTTTCTCTCGGCTTTGTCCGCTGCGGCCATGGTCTTACTATCACTTTTCAGCCAGGTCATCATGGCAGGCACCATCACCCTCAATAATGGCGATGTTATCCATGGTGAGTTGCAGGCCGTGGATAAAAAACAGGTCATATGGAAATCGGACAATCTGGGCAAGCTCAGCATACCCAAAGAAAAAGTAGCCCATTTCACTTCAACTGCGGTGATCCCCGAAGTCAAAACCCCCGAAGGCGTTGCCCATAACTGCTCACTCAACTTCAAAGAAGGCGTTGAGCGCAGCTGTGCCGACGGGCTTCAAGACACGCAACCCCTGATGACACTGGTAGCCTTCGAGCCTCCACCGGCGTTTAGCGGGGATACGCGTTTCAGCTTTAACCGAAAAGATGGCAATACCGACTCCTCGGATCTGGATTTCATCGTCAACGCCCAATGGTTACAGGAACAGTTCCGCCATGAAGTGGAGTTGTTGGCAGAATCAGAAACCAGTGATGGCGACGTAGTTGATGAGCGCTACGAGGGCAACTACCAGCTTAACTACGACTTTAACCAACGCTGGTTCAGCTATACGCGCCTGGGCTACGAGAAAGACCGGTTTAATGCCATTGATGAGCAGTACGAACTTGGCGCCGGTTTTGGGCAACGCCTTACACTGGACAATCAGATGAAGTTTGATATGCAGCTGGGTGCGGCGTATTTGATTTCACATCAGCCTGAAGAAGGTTCCGACAATGACCTGGCAGGACGATGGGGGTTTAAAATGAACTGGCCGGTTCCCGGTAGCAAACTCACCCTGTTCCATCACCATGAACTGCTGTGGGCAATGGATGATATCAACAACAACCAAACGGAAAGCAGCACAGGTATTAAGCTACCTCTGATGGGTAACCTGTTCAGTGAATTGCGCTACGATTTTGACTATGTAAGTGAGCCCTCGGATGAGCAGAAACATGCCGACGAAGAATGGGTCATTGCTGTAGGTTACGAGTGGTAAATTCTCTAGGGCAGTTTTTTCAGGGGATAAATATCAAAGCGGGTAGATTTCCCCTTAAGGGAATAACCCGGTTCCGGCCCTTTGAGAGAGGGCGCATGAGTGGGTCGTTTCACCACCACCCGGTAGTTGGCCTGATGCAGTGACAGGGACAAAAGCCTGTCACTGTCTTCTGCCTCCATGCCTACCAATTGATGAAATAGCTGCATCTCCTTTTTTACCTTGCCCGACTTTTCTCTGGGGGGAAACATCGGGTCGAGATAAATCACATCCGGTGATTGATCAGCAGACAGGTTCTGCAGGTAGCTGGCTGACTCACTCTGCTCAGCATGCATACGATCAAGAATACCCAGCAGCTCTGCATCTGCATCCCTATTCGCAGTGTCTCGGGCCCGGTTTAACCCGTCGCTCAACAGGGCAAAAACAACCGGGTGCCTCTCCACCAATGTAACTTCAGCGCCGAGACTGGCGAGGACAAAACCATCCCGACCCAGCCCGGCCGTTAAATCCAGAACCCGGGGCTTAAATCCTTTCTGAGCCAGCCCAACGGCCTTGGCAATATCCTGACCTTTTCCACCACCGTACAGACGTCGGTGTCGACTGGCGCCAGAAGTGAAATCACAACGCACAGGCCCCGGGGCTTTCGGGCCCAGCTGTTGCAGGGCAAGCCCCTCAGTATCTACGACCAGGGCCATACCCAAAAGCAGGCTACTGTCTGCATCGGCATAGCTCCGTAAACCCAGTGACACGGAAAGGAAATCGGCCCGGCTTTCAAAGCCGGGCCGGTATAGGATAGAAAGATTGTCTGTCATCTTACTGAATGGGTACTAGCTCCAGCTCTACCCGTCGATTGGCTTGGCGCCCAGACTCGGTACCATTGTCGGCAATTGCATAACGCTCTCCGTAACCTGTGGCCCAGACTCGACCGCTGGCGACTCCCTGGCTGATCAGCAACTGTCCAACACTGGCTGCCCGGCGCTCGCTGAGCGTCTGGTTATATTCGGCGCTGCCCGTGGAATCAGTATGGCCGGCAATGCGAATATTGGTCTTGTTGAACTCCTTCAACACGATGGCGACTGACTCCAGGGTGCTGTAGAACTCGGGGCGCACTTCATAGCGGTCAACGCCAAACGTAATATTGCTTGGCATGACGAGACGAATATTGTCGCCCTCGCGAACAACTCTGACGCCGGTACCTTCCAACTTCGCTCTCAGTGCCGCTTCCTGGCGATCCATGTAATAACCGATGCCCCCACCCACAGCAGCACCTGCAACAGCGCCGGTAAGCACACCTTTTTTGCGATCATCATCACTGGACGTTGCAGCACCAATAATCGCGCCCGTCACAGCACCAATGCCTGCGCCTTTGGCCGTGTTACTGGCCTTTTGCTGACCGGTGTAGGGATCAGTAGACATACAGGCTGTCAACGCTCCCAGCAGTGCTATTAACAGAAGTTTTTTCATGGTTATTCCTCATTCATGAACAAAAAGTTGGAGGCTTTGACACCTTATTTACAAATTTGCTTTATCCTTATTGTGATAGAAGCAAAAACCTTTTCAAGTAATTTGCCGGTCTCCGACATTAACTGGTTCGCAGCCTTATGAAAAACATACTCATTTTAATTGCCATACTTCTTTCTGCTGTCGTACTGACCGGCTGCGAAAATTACACCTATACCTTTAATGAGCAACCGGTTTTCGAACAACCCGGCCTCTTTACTGATTACAAGATCGCCGATCAGGGCCTGTCAAACTGTGTCAAACAGGCCATCCTTGATCACCAAGCCCATAAAGCCAGTGAGGTACTACAACTCAATTGCTCTAATGCAGGTATTCGAACATTGGCAGGCCTGGAAATTTTCACGGGTCTCACACACATCAACCTGGATAACAACTCTCTGACGGAAATCAAACCGTTACTGTTCCTGGGCCACCTCAAAACAGTGTTACTGACAGGCAATGACCAACTCAGCTGTAGGGATGGCAAGTTACTTGCGGATCAAACCAGCGATGGAGTCACTCTTCCCGCCCACTGTTCTCAATAAACGGACGAATTAGAAATTCGTTGACAATATTTGCGACTTTCTTCAAAAAAGTTACCCACAAAATCTGTGGATAACTTTGTGTATTACTTTCGTAAAACTCGTCCAACTCCCCATGGGCAGGGGTATAGATACAAAGTGGTTATTTTTTAATCAGTTTAATTTCTTGTTATTATTCAACAAGTTATGATTTTAAAAATCAGGAATCAATAACTTAGAGAAGGTTCTAAAGATTTCCATAAAGTTATTAGTGTAATTGTGGACAACAAACGCCTGAAAAATCCTCAAGACTGTGCAAATGCTCAGCACAACCGATCACAAAATGTCGGGGATTCACCCCTTGCGTCCTTAGGAAGCCTTTAACTCCAGCCAGTCAAAGCCCTCTTCCTGACAGGCATAGTGAACAGAAGGCAAGCGGGAATCAATCTCTTGCATCAACTCCTGCACAATATCCAAGGCATTGTTTTGCTGACTAATATGGCCAACGACAAGGTGCTGCATTCGCCGCAGATCAAGACTTTCAAGAAGGGCCAACGACTGATCATTGCTAAGGTGCCCCCAGGGGCTGGAAATGCGTTGCTTTAAAGCCTGGGGATACGTGCCACTGAGCAACATCTGTAAGTCATGGTTACATTCCAACAGCAAACCATCACAACCGGAATATTCATCAACCACATGGGACGTGATACTGCCGATATCCGTTAGCACCCCCAACCGCAACCCATGGCTGCTGAAAATATACTGTACAGGCTCTCTGGCATCGTGAGGCACCGAAACCGGGGTGATCGTCACACCATCACACTCAAAGGGAGAATGACTGTCAATCAGCGTCAAGGACGCGTGGGGTGACTTGAGCACCTTGCTGGTGCCCGCTGTCATCACAACCTGAATATTGTATTTTTTTGCCAGCGGGAGAACACCGCGCAGGTGATCTGTATGCTCATGGGTGACTAGTACAGCACTGATATCAGCCGGTGTTAATTCGAGACGCTGCAGGCGACGTTCTGTTTCCCGAATAGAAAAGCCACAGTCCACCAAGAACCGGGACTTGCCACAGTCAACAACGGTGGCATTACCCTTACTACCACTGCCTAGTGAGGCAAAACGCATCCCTCTTAACTTAGGTTGCCACGAATCACTTTGAGGAGTTTCATTGCCGAGGGTCGATCGAGCTGATTGCGGGCATCGTCTAAGACCCTGACTTCAATGGCCTGCTGGTTTTCAGAAAGTGTTACCTGGTATTTGACTGGCGGAGTCTCCACATCTTTCTTGCCGAAGTTGAGAACGATTTCCATCAGGGTCGTGCCACCTTCGTCGACCGGGATGATTTCCTTGAACTCAACACTTACCCTGCCGGCAGAGCGATCCTGGTCCAGCACGGTAAAGCCACCTTTTGAAAGGGAATTAATCACTGAATTCCATGCTCTCTCGTAACCGAGCTTGATCTGAAGGTAGGGATCAATGTCCTCATCGGCAATGACCTGCACACGGTCTTCTCCACCGATATTCTGCGCCAGAAGAGACACGCTGCCACTGTTAATTTCATTATCCAGAGCATCGGAGGTGATCTGCAAAAACTCCTGCTCTCGAGCGTCGCTCATGGACGTTTGTGGCCATTCGGAAGATTCGGCCTCTTTGCCCAGCGGCGCGGCCATTTCCAAAATGCTGACTTCGGTACTGTTAACACCAACACCTGGCCTGATGGTAAAACGGAAACGATGGGCGTTTTCATCATCATCCTTGAACTCCAACCAGGCCGTTTCAATTTCACCTGCAGTGGCGTCCACACGGGTGGTGGGAACCTGGCTACGCGACAGGATATTGCGAATTCTGGGCCAGACTTCAGCCGGGGGCTTATTAATGGCAATCCATCGCTTGTCGCCAAAACTCTCAATCTTGACGATATCTTCAAACAGGTTTTCCGAGAGAGGTTGAGGCCTTGGCAGCTTAAACCGTTGGGGGGCTCCAGCCGTGTCAGCGATCACCGGAATATCGTAGAGTTCACCTATGGCGGCACTGCTTTGATCCTCCGGCACAGACATGGGAGCAACCTCTTCTGCCCGCAGGTAATCATTGCTGCGATCCCTCACTACTTTTTGACCGCAGCCTGCCACGGCCAATGTCAGCACCGTCACACAAAACAGTTTCAGGCTAGGTTTCATTCAGGACTCCGCTTTATCTTCATTACCGTTCAGTAAACCGGCTTGTTTAAGGGCCTTCAACACAGTGTCGTGGTGCTCGGCTGACAGATCCGTCAACGGCAGACGGATGGCATGTTCCATCAGTCCCATTTCAGCCACGGCCCACTTTACGGGTATAGGGTTCGACTCCACAAACAAATCTCGGTGGAGCGGTAACAATAACTGGTTAATCGCACGGGCTTCTTCTGCCTGCCCTGCCAAAGCGAGCCGACACATCTCAGACATTAACCGTGGCGCAACGTTCGCCGTCACCGAAATATCCCCATGCCCACCCATCAGAATCAACTCAAGGGCAGTGGCGTCATCCCCTGAATAGATTGCAAAATCCGACGGGCAGCTATCAACCAATTGACGCGCGCGATCCATATTGCCAGTGGCTTCCTTGATACCGACGATATTGGGAATCTCCGCAAGCCTGATCACGGTTTCGGGCAACATATCGCAGGCAGTTCGGCCCGGAACATTGTATAAAATCTGTGGAATATCCACCGCTTCAGCAATAGCCTTGTGGTGGAGATAAAGGCCTTCCTGGGTCGGCTTGTTGTAGTAGGGTGTTACCAGAAGACAGGCATCGGCACCCGCTTGCTGGGCACGCTGGGTCCATTCTATGGCTTCCCGGGTGGAATTGGCGCCGGTTCCGGCAATCACGGGAATGCGGCCAGCGGCATCCTCAACGATAGCAGCAATGGTCGCCATGTGTTCCTGAACATCCAGGGTGGGAGACTCCCCGGTGGTGCCTACTGCCACAATGGCATTTGTGCCCTGCTCAATATGCCACTCCACCAGATGCTTCAGCCGATCCCAGTCCACTTCCAGGTTCTTACGCAGCATGGGAGTGACCAGAGCAACAATACTTCCGGTGATCATCAGAGCCTCAAAAAGTCAGTAGAAAAATCAAAGGCGTAATGGTACTGACCCGCTCAAGACCGCACAAGCACTTACACAAGATTTAACGGTCTTATCTTCGGATGCCCGCTATCTTTATTTACTTTTCGGATAAGGGCGCACTTCCCCTTCGGGGCGAGTCTTGAAACGACGGTGAATCCACATGTATTGGCCGGGCTGCTGAAGGATAAACTCTTCGACCTTGCGGTTTACGGTTTCAGCATCAGCCACATCATCACCCACAGGAAAATTTTCCAGTGGCGGATGTATTGTGACTCGGTACCCCAGGCTACCCGGTAGGCGTACATGGGAAAAAGGCAAAACCGCTGCATTGCCGGTTTTGGCAAACCGAGCAGTGGCGGTCACTGTGGCAGCCTGCACTCCAAAGAAAGAGGCAAAAACACTTTGCTTGCGGCCGTAATCCTGATCCGGGGCATACCAGATAATGCGTCCCTGACGCAGCGCCTTGAACATACCCCGAACGTCTTCCCGCGGATACACCACGCCGATGGGGTCGCGTGCCCTGCGGCCCCGACTTTGCACATAGTCGTAGACCGGGTTTTTGTGTGCCCGATACATACCATCAATGGAGTGGCGTGCAGATAATGACGAGGCCCCTATTTCCAGCGTGGTGTAATGGATGGCCATCAGCAATGCACCCCGGCCATTCAATTGCTCAATATGCTCAAGCCCCTCCAGCTGGACCAGCCGGTTA
>SBGI01000136.1 GCA_006227015.1 Gammaproteobacteria bacterium | reverse complement strand
GTCAAACAGGATATCGCGGAACATCGCCTGCTGGTCACCAATCTGTTGCGCAAGCACCTGGGGAACATGCGCTTTTTTCGTGTGCGCCTTGATGACGGTGAGTTGGCGACTGCCTTTCTGGGAGATGAGACCTCCATTCATTTTATCGCGCCATTTCCTACCTTCAACAATGATGGCACCCTTTACTGGTGGTCGCTGAAAACTGTCTGGAATGAAGACACCGAGCATTACCAACTGGTGATGGATTACCAGCCCTATCTGGCCGGGGAAACGGTGTATATCGATGATGACGGTTCGCCGTACTACGACAACTATTCCCTCAAAGAAGAGCGGGAGCCCGATGAATTACAGCTTTCCAGGCTGGAAATAGCCGACGATCTACTGCTGGGTGAGTTGGCCTACTACAGTCGCGATACTGACGGGGTTGAAGGCTGGGAGGAGGAGTGGGAAAACAGCACCAGAACACCGCTGGTGATTCACCTGCTTCTGACGGAGGTAGATGCCGATGGAAATGAGTTCGAACTGCCGGAAATAGCGGTCGCTCCCCGTTTTGCCAGTCAGCAGTTGTACGCTGGGGAGATGCGTTAAGTGAAAGCGTATTTTGTGCCGACATTGTGGGCAAAAGGGTTTGCCCTGGTGTCTGTGCTCTGGCTGATCGTGCTGCTCTCTGTGCTGGCGATGGGGCTTTCCTATGCCAGCCGCCAGTCCACCCAGGCCATGATCTCCCTGGTGGGCGGCACCCAGGCTCGCTATCTGGCCGAGGGCGGGGTGCAGCTGGTGATCATGAATCTGTTGTCGAGAAATCCCAGTGAACGGCTACTGGCTGACGGCGAGGTGATTGACGTGGCGTTGCCCGGTGGTTTGGTGGAAATTACTGTCAGCGACGAGAGTGGCAAAATCGATATTAACGGCGCCCGTGAGCCGCTGTTGGCAAGGTTGTTTTACAGCCTGGATATCGACCAGCCTACTGCCGATGCACTGGCGGATGCCATCGCCGACTTCCGCGATGATGATGATTTGACTCGCCTCAATGGTGCCGAGGATCCGGATTACCTGGCGGCTGGATTGTCCGAAGGCGCCAAAGATGCACCCTTTACCAGTGTGGACGAGTTGCAGCAGGTGTTGGGTATGACCTCTGACATTTACCAGGCCATGCGGCCCCATGTCACTATTTATTCCCGGCATCAGGGTATCAATCCTGAAGTGGCCTCGTTGCAGGTGTTGATGGCAGTTTCAGATGACTCTCCCATGGCACTTGAAAGTTACATTCAGCAACGTCGAGCCAATCATCAGAACAATCTGCCGATGCCATCGCCCCCAGTGATTGACCGACAGTTTTACTCTCGAAGCCGGGGTGTTACATATACCATGACCGCCATTGGCAAAACCGAGGCCGGTCAACAGTCCGGTATGAGTACCACTGTCCGTTTGCGCCGGGGCAAAAACCGCATGTCGATAGAGACGGTAAACTGGCAACCCTTTATTGATACAAGTTCAGTGGAGTTATCCTTGCCGGATCAGGAGAGTGATGAGCCGGATGAAACGCAGGTAACAGGAACTGAATGATGCTTGGTCTCCCCGATCTGCGTGGTATCTTTAGCAAGCCTCTTGAGTCCCTGAAAGGGCGTGATACTCTGGGGCATGGAATTACAGGGAATTTGTGTCGACCATGGCATTAAAACCACAACAACAGAGCATGGACCGGCTCAGAGTTTTCTGGAACTGGTGGCTGGGAGAGCTGTGTCAGGTCGTTCCTGCTCCAGTCAGTCAGTTCTTCGCCCCGCAGTCTTCAACTCTCTCCATTTATCTGGAGCGGGGAGTAGCCCGCTTTCAGCTCCAAGGCCAAAAAACTCAGCGTCTGATGGGTGTCATCGACCTGATGGGCTGCTCAGATCAGGAGCTACAGACATTTTTCCGGGATATGTTGTCTGATCTTCCTCAAGGCCTTACAACCAGGCTCTTTCTTTCTACCGATCAATTGTTGGTCAGTAACCAGTTTCTGCCGTTGGCGACAGAAGCCAACCTGAGCAATGTGCTCGGCTTTGAAATTGATCGCTTGACGCCATTTCCCCGTGAACAGGTCGTCTTTGGTTTCTCGCCAGCGGGCCGTTACCCCGAACGGGAGAAAATTCAGGTTGAACTCTACGCGCTGCCCCGGCAAAAGCTTGATCTTTTGTTATTAAGGCTACAGTCACTCGGATTGTCTCCGGAAGGTGTTTATCCGGATACATCGCAGCAGCTGCCCACGCTTAATCTGTTGCCCGTTCAACTGCGCCCTGAAAACGAACCCCTCTGGAACGGACGCGCAAAACAGCTTGGAATGCTGGCTGTGGCACTGGCTGTCGTGGTTGCTGTCCTTCCGCTGTTGCATCTGGATCGTCAGATAGACAGTTTGCAGGAGCAGGTCGATGATATCCGTGCCGCAGCCTTGGTCGTGGGAGATAAACAGTCCCTGCTCGCTTCCAGGTTGGCCGCCCAGGACACGCTTGTGATGCGAAAAAATCACACGCCTTCCAAGTTGAGCATTCTTCAGGAAGCGACCCAGTTGATGCCGGACAATACCTGGGTTTCA
>SBGI01000231.1 GCA_006227015.1 Gammaproteobacteria bacterium | reverse complement strand
CGCTATATGCTGGATATCTCCCTGCGTGAAGCGGATGTACTGAAAGCACTGCGGGAAGAAACCGCCCGTTTGCCCAACGCCAATATGCAGATAGCCCCGGAACAGGGGCAGTTTATGGCGATGCTGGTTCAGCTGAGCGGGGCCCGCAGAGTGATAGAGGTCGGGGTTTATACCGGGTACAGCTCGCTGGCAGTGGCTGCTGCATTGCCCCATGACGGATACCTGCTGGCCTGCGACATCAGTGAGGAATATACCAATATTGCCCGCCGTTACTGGCAACAGGCCGGTTTGGATCACAAGATCGATCTGCAACTGGCGCCGGCCGTTGAGACCCTGCAAAATCTGATTGACCGCAATCATCTGGCAGACTTTGATTTTGCCTTTATCGATGCCGACAAGGAAAATTACGAAGCCTACTACGAACGTTGCCTGAAATTGTTAAAGCCGGAGGGGCTGATTGCCGTCGATAATGTACTCTGGAACGGTTCTGTAATTAACCCTGACAAGCAGGATGCCGATACCTGTGCCATCCGGGCCTTTAATGAAAAGTTGTTGAATGACACCCGGGTGGATATCAGTCTGGTACCGATTGGCGACGGATTGACCCTGGCGCGCAAGCGCTAGCCGCCTGCTGTAAACAAACAGCCAGTTAAGTACGTTATGAACAATGTGGTTGCTAGCGGATATTAATTGTTGAAGGGCGTCAATGATCGTTCTTTTTCTTCAAGGGCCTGCTCAGCGCTCCAAGCGTTAGCGACTTTAGAGCCTCTGGGGCAGGGGATGTATGACTTTCTTTTCAATCCTGTGATAGCTCGATTACCATAGCTGCTTTGATGCGGAATATTCCGTGTTCAGTCAGCCACTGTTTGGCGGAGAACTGATTTGAATGCCAATGTAAAAATCGCGCTGGTTACCCTGGCGTTAGTCATAATCTGGTTTCTCAGCGGTGCGCTCACCAATGGACAGGAGGAATCCTCGCAACAACCCCAAACAGAAGCCGCAGAACGTGCAAAAGTGCGGGTGGTATGGAGCGAGGCCCGGCAGTATTCCCGGCAGGTTCTGGCCCGAGGAAGAACCTCTCCCAACCGTGAAGTGATTCTTAAAGCTGAAATCAGTGGCCGCGTTATCGCTGTGCCAGCTGCCAAAGGTCAGGCGGTTGCCGCAGGTGATGTGGTGTGCGAGCTGGCCAAGGAAGACCGTCCCCAGCGGGTGGTGGAAGCAGAAGCCGCCGTGGCCCAGGCGGAAATTGACTATCAGGGCGCACTGAAACTCAAGCAAAAGGGCTATCAGTCCGAATCGGCGATTGCCGAGGCCAAGGCGCGCCTGGAAAGCGCCAAGGCCACCCTGGCACAAACCCGGGTTAACCTTGCCAACACCCGAATTGTCGCGCCATTTTCCGGCTTTGTGGATGACCGCCCCGTCGAGGTAGGCGATTACATGGATCGCACCAATATCTGTGCAGAGCTGGTGGAAATCAATCCGCTGAAAGTGGTGGCCAGATTGTCCGAGCGTGAAGTGGTGAAGGTCTCAATGGGCAGTGAGGCCAGTGTCAAACTCGCTACTGGCGAGCAGGTGTCGGGCAAAGTGGTCTACCTCAGTCATCTCGCGGACCCGCAAACCCGAACCTATGAAATGGATGTTTTGTTGCCGAATCCGGATTTTCATTTGCGCGCCGGCGTTGCCAGCCAGATAGAGGTGTTTGCAGATCAGGTAATGGCCCATCGTATACCCGCGTCATTGCTGGCGCTGGATGATGCCGGTGAAGCCGGTGTCAAAATTGTCGATGATGAGGACAGGGTTCAGTTTATCGAGCTGAACCTGGTGGGAGATGATGGTGAGGGTGTGTGGATCACCGGACTGCCGGACAAAGTCAGACTGATTACAGTTGGCCAGGAGTATGTGTCTAGTGGTGAGCAGGTGCTGGCGGAGGAAGATACCTGGACCGCCATGGACCAACGCACCCTATGAGCTTTCTTCAGCGCGCCATCAGCCACGCCAGGGCGACAGTCTCCCTGTTGTTGTTTGTGTTGATCGCCGGTGTTTTTGCCCGTTCCTGGATTAGCGTAGACCTCAACCCCAACGTAACCGTGCCCTTTGTGATGGTAATGGTGACCCATCAAGGTATTTCCCCGGAAGATGCCAATCGCCTGCTGGTGAAACCCCTGGAGACAGAGTTGAAATCCCTTGACGGTGTGGAAGAGCTCACCGCGCAGGCCAAGGAAGGGTCCGCCTTTGCCATCGTCGAATTTGAACCGGATATTGATGTGGATGCTGCTCTGGCCGATGTCCGTGAAGCTGTTAGCCGAGCCAAGGCAGAATTTCCTGACGATACCGATGAGCCCCTGGTGAAGGAGATGTCAGCTTCGCCGGAACCCACGGTGGTTATCACTTTCTCCGGTGATCAATTAACGGAGCGGGAACTGTTTCATATTGTCAGGCAGCTGCGACAGGATATTGAAGCCCTGCCGGAAATACTGGAAGCGAACCTGTCCGGTGATCGCGAGGAAGTGGTGGAAGTCCTTCTCGATCCTTCCAGACTGGAACACTATAACCTCACCGCAGAAGAGCTACTGCGAACCGTTTCTGCCAATAATCTGCTGATTCCCAGCGGCGAATACGACACAGCGCGGGGGCGATTTGGTGTCAAGGTGCCGGGCTTGATAGAAGACCGGGAAGACGTTATCAATCTACCGGTGAAGTTTAATTCGGATGGGGTGGTGACCCTTTCCGATGTCACGGATATCCGCCGTACTTTCAAGGATCGCTCCAGCTTCAGCCATATCAATGGTCGGCGTGCCATGGCGATTGAAGCTTTCAAGCGCAACAAGGCCAATGCCATTTTGGCGGTGGATGCTGTCAAGCAGGTTGTAGATGCCGCATCCGACCGTTTGCCCCAGGGTGTGCAAATCGATTACATCTTTGACGCCTCGGACTTTGCCCTGCAGATGGTGGACGAGCTACAGGGCAATATCCTTACGGCTATAGCATTGGTCATGGTGGTGGTGCTCGCTGCACTGGGCCTGCGCTCCGCACTGCTGGTGGGGCTGGGCATCCCGTTCTCGCTGCTGGGTGCGACCATTATTGTTTACCTGTTGGGTTACAGCTTTAACTTTATGGTGATCTTCGGGTTGCTTCTGGCGTTAGGTATGCTGATCGATGGCGCCATTGTCGTAGTTGAATACGCGGACCAGCAGTCGCTGGCAGGTTACACCGCTCGGGAGGCCTATGTGGCAGCGGTGCGTCGCATGTTCCTGCCTGTAGTGGCCTCAACCGCCACCACGCTGGCGGTATTTTTACCCCTGATGATGTGGCCGGGGGTGGTGGGTGAGTTCATGTCTTACCTGCCTATTACGGTGTTTGCCGTTCTCAGCTGGTCACTGCTGTATGCGTTGTTTTTCGTGCCCGTGCTGGGAGTGCTGTTTGCCCGGGGACTGCGGCCCAGCGGCAAAGTCGACAACAGCCACAAAGCGGATGAAGATGCCAACCTCGGCCATCTGGGCCGGGCCTATGGCCGTTTTATTGGCAAGGCGCTGGCCAGTCCGGTGCTAACGGTCAGCGCAGTCCTGTCGCTGTTACTGCTGATTTTTGTACTCTATGGTGCCTTTGGTCGCGGGGTGTCGTTTTTTGTGGATACCGAAGACCGTTATGGCATTGTTTCGGTGCGAGCCCAGGGCAATTTGCCAGTGGCGGAAATGTCGCGTCTGTCTGCCGAGGTTGAGCAGCGGGTGATGGCCATACCCCATGTAAAAGCGGTCTATGCAGCCAGTCAGGGTAACGGTATTGGCTCCAACCTGGATCGTGCCAAGGATCAGATCAGCAACATTCTTGTGGAATTGGATCGCGCCAGCGAGCGCGATGTCAGCAGCCACCAGGTGTTTGCGGCAATACGCAGAACCACGGCTGATATGGCCGGTATTATCGTGTCAGCGGAGCCGGTTCAGGGAGGCCCGCCAGTGGGCAAGGACATTCAGTTGCAGTTGTCATCCAATGACAGGCAAACGATGCGGGAGACCGCCAAGCGTATTCGCTACCACATGGAACACGAGATGAGCGGGTTGCTGGATGTGGATGACACGTTGCCATTACCTGGCATTGAATGGGAGCTGGTTGTAGACCGGGCCGAAGCAGCTATGCTGGGTGTGGATACGCTGCAAGTGGGCAACATGGTGCAACTGGTGACCAATGGTATCAAGATTGGTGAATTTCGCCCGGATGATGCTGAAGATGAGGTTGAAATCAGGGTGCGTTACCCGGCAGCAGAGCGCGGCCTGTTTGCGCTGGATGAATTGCGGGTTACAACTCCCAATGGTGCGGTGCCGGTGAGTTCTTTTGTAACCCGTACGGCCAGGCCAAGGGTCGATAGCATCCAGCGCATTGATCGCGAAGAGGTGCTGATGGTTCGCGCCAATACCGAGGACGAGGTGCTACCGGACGATAAAGTCAGGGAAATACGTGCCTGGCTGGACACTGCAGGGATCCCGGCGTCAGTAAAAATAGCGTTTCGCGGTGCCAATGAGGAGCAGGAGGACTCGATTGCCTTTCTCGGTGTGGCCTTCTTGATGGCGCTATTCCTGATGCTGATCCTGATGGTGATGCAGTTCAACAGCTTCTATCAGGCCTTCCTGATTCTGTCCTCTGTGGTGATGTCTACGGCCGGGGTGATGCTGGGACTATTGGTCATGCAGCAGCCGCTCAGTGTGTTGATGTCCGGGATCGGTATTGTTGCTCTGGCGGGGATTGTGGTGAATAACAATATTGTCCTGATCGATACCTATAACCATTTGCGTCGCGAATCGATCCATATGTCGGCGTTCGAAGCAGCCAGGATCGCGGCTATGACCAGGTTACGCCCGGTACTCCTGACCACCGTGACCACTGCCGTGGGATTGCTGCCGCTGGCCTGTAATGTCAGCCTGGATTTTGTGCATCGCCAGATTGAAGTGGGGGGTGAACTGGCCTCCTGGTGGCAGCAGCTGGCAGCGGCTATCGTCAATGGCCTGATGTTCTCAACCATTCTGACACTGCTTGTCACTCCGGCAATGCTGGTGTTGCCGGAGTATCTCAGGCGCGGTATCAGCAAGGGGCTGGATGCCCTGACTCCAGGTCAGCCCGGCGCTTGAGGTTCGTTGTGAAGCGCCTTTGTTCGTGGCTATTTCTCGCCTGGATGCTGTTTTCTCTGGGTTTTGCCGTGGTGGCATTGACGCGCGAATATACTCTGCCCTGGTTGGGTGTGATTCTGTCAGCCGGAGCACCACTGCTAAATCGACTGTTTCCCTTTGATCGCGGCCTCTCCCTGAATATGAAAGTAAAAATGCCGCTGGTTTCTTTGTTTGTAATGCTGGGCGTTGCCTGGGTATTGCTGACAGTTCCGGAGCGAAGTTGGCCATTGTGGTTGGTGCTCGGGACTCTAGGCAGTTTTTTACTGAACACATACTGGGCCAACGCCGACGATGGTGCCAGCTGATATTCCCCTACAGAATCTTCTGGAAGATGTGCGTGCATGTCGACGCTGTGTCGATCTGCCCCTGGGGCCGAGACCCGTGGTTAGAGCGGAGTCCTCAGCATTGATTCTGATTATCGGACAGGCACCGGGAACGCGGGTGCATGCCAGTGGAATTCCCTGGGATGACCCCAGTGGAGAGCGATTGCGCGATTGGATGGGACTGGGGCGGGAACAGTTCTACGACACATCCCGCATCGCCATCATGCCGATGGGCTTTTGTTACCCTGGAAAAGGACGTAGCGGTGATCTGCCGCCCAGGCGAGAGTGTGCGCCACAATGGCACGGGGCCATTCTTAAGCATCTGCCTAACCTCCGACTGACGCTCCTCATTGGCCAGTACGCCCAGTCCTACTACCTGTCCGACCAGCACCGTAACCTCACGGAACGGGTGAAGCACTGGCGGGAGTATTTGCCCCATTTCCTGCCTCTGGTTCATCCCTCGCCACGCAACCGCCGGTGGCTGACCAATAATCCCTGGTTTGAGAAAGAGGTGGTCCCTTACCTGCGAGGGGAAGTTGCTCGTTGCGTAAGCTGACCGCTTCGGCCAAAAAGTGATAAAAATAGACCTGCGAAAAAGCTATACTTTGACGCTGTTCCAAAGGGAGCTTGAATGAGTAATCCGTTTATTGATAGATCCAGCCTGATTCGGGTAGCTGCGTCCGGTATAAAGCTCGGCATGTTTGTCGCAGAGCTGGATCGCCCCTGGCTGGAGACACCTTTCCTGCTGCAGGGCTTTGTAGTCCGGCACATGTCTGAAATCCGCAAGTTACAGGAATACTGTGACTACGTGTACGTGGAAAAGCAGGGACGCTCCTGGGGAGATAAAAAAGATCCTTTTCGTGCCGATTTCGGCCTGGCTAAACGCAATGCTGACGCTTCAGGTGAAAGCGGCATGCAAAAGCGGGCAAAAAGTTCCGGCACAAAAAAATCACCGCTGGAAGTCATGATGAGTTCACCGCCCCATCCGATAACCGAATCGGTTGAGGCAGAACACCCGGCGGCCCGCCAGGCATACGAGACTGCAAAACTTACCGTTGCGGAAATACTTGAACAGGCCCGAGCGAGCAAGCCTCTGAATGCGAAAGCGGTCGAACAGGTGGTAACAGCCTGTGTTGAAAGTATCTTACGTAACCCCCACGCACTGCTATGGATGGCGAAAATCAAACACGAGGATCAGTACACCCTGGAGCACTGTTTGAATGTCAGCATCCTAGCGGTGGCTTTCGGGCGCCATCTGCGCCTCCCCAAAGAAGATCTGGTGAAGCTGGGTGTTGGCGGCATGCTGCACGATATTGGCAAGATGCGTGTGCCGGAAGAAATTCTCAATAAGCCTGATAAGTTGGACGACGACGAGTTTGAAACAGTCAAGACCCACGCTGAAGAGGGGCGCAAGCTCCTGATGAAGGCTGAAGGTACACTGAGCAGCGCTATAGATATGGCGATCAACCATCATGAGCGTGTCGACGGCAAGGGCTATCCCAGGGGCTTGTTTGCCTATGACCTGTCCAGTTACTCGCGGATTATTGCCATTGTGGATGCCTTTGACGCCATGACCAGTGATCGCTGTTATGCGTCAGCGCGGTCAACACTGGACGCACTGAAAGAAATTTATCGGCACCGCGGTACACATTTCGATGAAGACTACTCGCTGGAATTCATTCAGCTGATGGGGCCATACCCGCCGGGCACAATTGTCGAATTGATGAATGGTTATGTGGCTATTGTGCTGTCGTCTCTGGAGCAGAAACGCCATTTGCCCCTGGCCAAGCTGGTTCTGGATCAGGATAAGCAGCCCATTGGTGAAGAGTTTGTCGATTTGCAGGATGTTCAGCGGGGGACACGGTCGAGAGAGTGGTTGATACGTAAGGTACTGAAGGATGGGGAAAACGGCGTACTGCTTGAAAACTGCCCGGTGAAAATGGCGGTGTCGGCAGTTGCTTCAAACGAGGAAGAGGCCACAGATAAACCTGGGGATACCGAATAGGCTGTCAGAGGTTTCTGCCAGGAAAGCAACTTATTACAAGCAAGAATATTATGGATAATAAATTTCTCGACAAGTCTGCCTATATTCGCATCCCTGCATCCGAGGTAAAGCTTGGAATGTTTGTGGCGGAGCTGGATCGCCCCTGGTTGGGCACGCCGTTCCTGACCCAGGGCTTTACCATCAGCAGCCTTTCCGAAGTCAAAAAAATCCGCGAATTGTGCAATCACGTGTTTGTGGAAAAGGAAGGCCGTTTGTGGGGCGGCAAAAAGGACCCTTTTGCCAAAACTGACTTTAGCGCCAACGCCTTTAAGACGAAACAAAACCAGACCGGCATTTTCACCCAGGCAGAGAAGCAGAAGCCTTCTCTGGTTGCCACCATGGGTGAGAGGCAGTCGTATGTATTGAGCTCGACGTTTTACGAGGAGCTGCCACAGGCACGCCGCATTTATCTGGCGGCCCGCAGCAGCGTGGCGCAGCTACTCGCGCAGGCTCGCAGCGACAACCAGGTTGATATGGTGTTGGCCAGAAAGCTGGTTGGCAGCATTATCCGCAGTGTGCTGCGTCACCCTGATCCTATGCTCTGGCTGACCAATGCCAAGGACAAAGAAGCGTACCTCCTCAATCATTGTTTGCATGTCTGCATTCTGGCGGTCAACTTTGGTCGGCTGTTGAGGCTGAGCACCAAGGATATTCTTCGGCTCGGACTGCATGGCTTGCTGGCGGATATGGGCATGATGCGCCTGCCGTTGGAATTGCTGTCCAAAGTGGAGCCGTTGACGCCGGAGGAACAGGAGTTGGTGAATACGCATCCATCCCTGGGGCGCAAGCTGTTGATGAACAGTGAAGATGGTGCCCGTTTTGCTTCCGATGCAGTCATTAACCACCATGAGCGCCTAGACAGCAAAGGTTACCCCCGCGGCCTGAATGCTAAAACACTGCCCCAATTCTCACGGGTGATCAGTATTATCGATGCCTATGATGCTATGACTAGTCCCCGGGTTTATGCGGAAGAAAAATCTCCCCTGCAGGCGCTGCAACAGATCTATCGCAATCGCGGCAAACAGTTTGATGAAGAATTTGCCCTGGAATTCATCCATGCTATTGGCCCTTATCCGCCGGGTATACTGGTGGAGCTGAAAAATGGCTGTGTCGGGGTGGTGCTGACCAGTTCACCCAAACAGCGTCAGCTGCCTGTTCTCAGCCTGATTCTCGATGTGAACAAGCAGCCGTTTTCGGGGGATTCTGTGATTGACCTGTCTGAGTTGGATAAGTCCGGCAAGGTTAATGATTTCCTGATTCAGCGGGTATTGCGGCACGGGGATTTTGATATCGATATTCTGAAGCTGCCCCCTGAATCACTGGTCACTCCTACAACAGAGGATGATGACGAGGCAGGCATTAACCTTTAATGGCCTGCCTCGAAAATTGACTGTTAGGTGAAGGGGCTGCAAGAGGAAGGGGTAACTGCCGAGAGCTTATTCCTGAAACGTATTTACGGGTTCGTAAGATATATTCACCAGAGTGAACGTTGTCTGCCTGCCGTCAATGGTCAGAACAACCTGGTCATCCAGGCGCTTGCCCAGTAACTGTTTTGCCAGGGGTGAATCGATGCTGATTTTCTTTTCTGTGGGATCAATCTCATCGGCGCCGACAATGCGATAGCGTACTTCTTCGCCCTGGTCGTCTTCCAGCGTCACCCAGGCCCCGAAAAACACCTTGTCTTGCTCTGCGGGTAGCCTGTCAACGATGGTGACCTCATCCAGTCGTTTGCTGAGATAGCGGACTCTGCGGTCTATCTCCCGCAAGCGGCGTTTACCGTAGATATAATCGCCATTTTCCGAACGGTCGCCATTCTTTGCAGCTTCATGTACAGCGGCAGTGACGGCAGGTCGTTCCACTTTCCACAACTGCTGTAGTTCTGCTCGCAGGGATTTGGCCCCCTCCGGTGTAATGTAAGGGGCGCTTCGGGGTGCTGGCGGGCGATACCTTCCCACCGGATTACAGGCCAATATTGAAAATAGGGGTGATTGGCAACTGGTCGGCGGGTTTGAAGCGAAAAACGCGGCCGTAAAAATACAGTTCTGCTTCCAGGGCCGTTTTGATGGTTTCAGCCTTGCGGAAACCGTGACTTTCTCCCTCGAAGGGTAGGTAGGCGACGGCCATCTGTTTCTGGCGCAGGGCCTTAACCATGGTGAGGGCCTGCTCTGGAGGCACTACCCGGTCATCGAGTCCCTGAAAGAAAATCACGGGGCAATCAAAACGATCCACGTGGTGTATAGGGGAGCGGGACCGGTAGGTTTCCTGTTGTTCCGGGTAGGGGCCTACCAGGCGATCCAGATAGCGTGATTCAAACTTGTGGGTGTCTCTGGCGAGGGTTTCCAGGTCGCCAATGCCATACAGACAGGCCCCGGCACGAAAGATATCCTGAAAGCACAGGGCGGCAAGTACCGTGTAACCGCCTGCGCTGCTGCCGCGAATGGCCACCTTCTTCCGGTCCACCAGCTGTTGTTCAATCAGGTAGCGAGTGCCTGCCACCACATCTTCCACATCGGCGATACCCCACTGGCCATCCAGGGCGTGTCGGTAGTCGCGGCCGTAGCCGGTACTACCGCGGTAATTGACATCCAGAACGGCAAAGCCACGGCTGGTCCAATACTGCAGTTTCAGGTTCAGGCCGGTACCCGTGGCTCCGGTAGGTCCACCGTGACAAACGACAATCAGGGGCGGCTTGGTGTTTTCCGGTGCGGAGTAATTGGGGTTGGATGGCGGATAGTAAAAGCCGTGGGCAGTTGTACCCTCGTCCGAGGGAAAGCTGATGGATTGTGGATGGGAAAGGAAGCCCTCATCGATACCCAGGGGTTCGCCCTGGGCTACGGTTGTCAGATTGCGATCATTTGCTGTCCAGGCTGCCAGTTCTGCAGAGAACTGCGGGGCAGCTCCCACCAGCCAGCCGCTATTGCCGTGGCAATGAATATCGGAAATCTGGGTGTATGAGGTTTCCACTGGTAGCAATGTACTGCTTCCCGGTGCCAGTGTCGCCAGAGACCAGCTGCCATCAGCGCTATAGCTGCACAGGATAGTGCCATCGTTGCAAAAATCGTAGTTGGACATGCCCAGTATCCACAGCGGGGTGGCAAACTCCGCCGACATGGGCAGCAAGGCCTCAACCTGCTGGTTATTGGCAGCACGATAGAGGTTCCACCAGTTGTCCCGGTCAGAGACAAAATACAGGTGATTATCCGGGGACCAGCGTGGCTGGGTGACTGACTCATCGCCCTGGCCTGCGATCAATTCCGGTGTTACCGGAAGGCCGTCATCGTCCAGGGTGGATAACCACAGGCGGGTATTATCCCAAGGCATATCGGGATGATTCCAGCTTATCCAGCAGAGTTGTTGGTCGTTGTTATCGAGCCTGGGGTAAGCGTAAAAGTCTTCGCCCTCACACAGTGGTTGCAGGGCCATATTCCCATTCAGGGGGATAGCAGCGATCAGGTTCTGTGGTTCACCGGGCTGGCTGTGATCTTCCATGACGCAGATCAGTCGTTGTCGGGCGGAATCAATACAAAAATCGGCGAAACAGAACTTCGCATCCGGTGTGATGGGCTGGGGCAGGGCTTTGGGATCATCAAGGGGCAGGGCATAGACACGCTGGTCATCGTAGAGACAAAAATACAGTACATCCTCACTGACGATATACGGAGAACCGCCGTACTCGTGCACCTTGCTGCGACAGCTCAGCGGGGCGGGCAGGGCGTCCTCGACAGTACCGTCTGCATGGCGGCAGACAATTACCGAGCGGCCATTTTCCCAGGGGCGTGTTTCCAGCCAGTAGAGGTTGCCGTTATCAAACTGAGGGAAGGCATAACCGGGCAGGCCGTTGGTCAGTAGTTCAGGTACGATCGGTGAGGACCAGCAGCCAAAAGGGGCGGTGGTTGTCATGTTCAACCTCCGGCTAGCTTAACGGTGTGGCCCTGTTGGCTGAGCGCATCGCGAATTTTTTCCCGGTGGTCGCCTTGAATCTCAATGATACCGTCTTTCACCGAGCCACCGGTGCCACATAATTGTTTGAGCTGTTTTGCCAGTTGTTTCAGCGAATCGTTGTCCATATCGAGACCGGTGATGGTGGTCACGCCCTTGCCTTTGCGGCCACTGGTTTCCCGTCGAATGCGTACGATACCGTCGCCCTTGTCTCGTGCAGGCTCCGGTTCGGGTGAGTTGATCCTGCCGGTTTCTGTGGAGTAAACCAGTCGGGTTTCCTTGCTCATGGGGCTCCGGGTGTCAGTTTGCAGTGAGTACGATTTTGCCGGTGTGCTCGCTACTTTCCATCAAACGGTGAGCCTCATCGGCCCTGTGCAGTGGAAAGGTACGGTGAATCACCGGTGCTATGACGCCATTGTCCAGCAAAGGCCAGACCTTATCCAGCAGGGAGCGGGCAATTTCCGCTTTCTCGGATACCGGGCGCGAGCGCAGAGTCGATCCGGTGAGTACCAGCTGTTTTAACATCAGGGGCATCAAGTCCACCTCGACTTTCGAGCCCTGCAGAAAGGCCAGGGAAATGATGCGACCGCGAAAGGCGGCAGCATGGATATTTCTCTGCACATAGTCGCCACCCACCATGTCTAGGATGACATCGACACCCTTGCCATCAGTCACAGATTTGATCTCCGCAACAAAGTCTTCCTCCCGGTAATTGATGGCCCTTTCGGCGCCCAGCTCCAGGCAATGCTGACACTTTTCTTCTGTTCCGGCGGTGGTAAAAACCCGATGATCCAGCGCATTGGCAAGCTGTATGGCTGTGGTGCCGATGCCGCTGCTGCCACCATGGATTAGCAGGCTCTCACCGGTCTTGAGGGTGTTGTGCAGGAACAGGTTGCTCCAGACTGTGAAGAACGTTTCGGGAAATGCTGCCGCCTGTATGGCTGTAAAAGGGGAAGGGATGGGAAGACACAGGTCTTCATGGGCAACGGCATATTCGGCATAACCGCCGCCGCTCAACAGCGCGCAGACCTGTTGTCCAACCTGCCAGCGACTTTCATGATTGCCTACGGAAACAATTTCGCCGGAGACTTCCAGTCCGGGAATATCCGAGGCGCCGGGTGGAGGCGGGTACAGGCCCTGTCGCTGCAGGATGTCGGGCCGGTTGATACCGGCGGCAATCACCCGAATCAATACCTCGTCATCACCGGGAACAGGCAGTGGCCGCCTGACCGGAAGCAGGGCATCGGCCGACCCCGGCGAGCTGATTTCAATGCACTGCATGTCGGAGGGTAAAGACATTATTGGCTCCATAACTGGATTATCAGGAATCCGCTACACAGCAGGGTTCCCATGAAAGGCATGGCCAGCTGCAGCGGTCGCCGCCTTCCTTCCCTGTAGTTTAAAAACAATAACGCCAGATTCACCAGTGTAAATACCAACAGGATCAGAGCGCTGGTGGTTGCAGCGAGGGTGGTCACCGGTAGCCACAGGGCGAAGCTCAGCACCAGAAGGCCGGCAAACAGGGTTGCCACTACCGGTGTTCTGGTCCTGGGGTGAACTGTGCCGAGAATAGACGGGGCGAGGTTTCGCTGTGCCATGCCATAGAGTACCCGTGAGACCATGACAATCTGGATAAGCGCGCCATTGATGATGGCGACGAGGCTGATTAAAGCAATATAACTGACAGGCAGAGTGCTGTTGTGCTCAATTAACAGCGCCAGGGGTGCCTCGGATCCGGCCAGCTCGGTCATCGGCATGGTGGACAGGGCAATAATGGCGATGGCGGCATAAAGCAGAGTGGTAGTTGTTACAGCAATGGCGATACCCCAGGGCAGATTGCGCTCGGGATGTTTGACTTCCTCGGCCATGTTGACCATGTCTTCAAAGCCGATAAAGGCAAAGAAAGCCAGGAAGGCACCGCTGGCAATGGCGGAGAAGGCGGGCAATGTCAGGGGTGGCATCATCCCTACCCAGTCTATACCGAAGTATCTGATTTCATCGGTGCTGACGACTATGACCAGAAGCAAGCCCGCGATTTCCAGCAGCGTGGTCAGTATCGCCAGGGCTACCGACTGCTTGACTCCCCAGGCGGCGACGCCGACCAGAACCGTGACCAGCAGGCTGATGGTCAACCATTCGGGGGTGTGGATCAGGACACTAAAATAGCTGTTGAACCCCCGGGCCATGGTGGCGGCAGAGACAATTCCTCCCAGGGAGATAGCGAATCCCGCCAGGGTGGCCAGTTGCCTGCACTGTAATCCTTCCTGAATGTAGACCGCTTCTCCGGCGCTGCGGGGGAAGCGCCGAGCCATCTGCGCATAGGAATAAGCGCTGAAACAGACCACCACGGCTGCGAGCATGAAGGCCCAGGGTGTCATGGGCCCGCTTTTTGCGATGACGGCGCCGAGCAGTACGTAAATACC
>SBGI01000296.1 GCA_006227015.1 Gammaproteobacteria bacterium | reverse complement strand
ATCCAGGAATATGATTTCCTGCATTTTGAACTATGTTATTACCAGGGCATAGAGTTTGCCATTGAGGCCGGTCTCGCGCATTTTGATGCCGGTGCCCAGGGTGAACACAAGGTACGTCGCGGCTTTGAGCCGCGGGAAAACTGCTCTGCTCACTGGGTCCAGCATGCTGATTTCGCCATGGCGATCAAGCGTTTTGTCACCGAGGAGCGACAATATGTACTGGACTATATTCAGGACACCCGGCGACAGTTACCATACAAAACCGATAACGGTGGTTAGCCCGATTCCGAGGAGGATATTAGCCGTGAAGAAGCACGTTTGGTTATTCATTCTGGGATGCCTGTTTTTCTCTGCGTCAGGCCACGCCGCCAATAAACTAGAAATCGACCTCTATGTTCAGGAGGCGCTGGCGGAGTTACACAAACAGTCCCCCGCCGCGAGGGAGTTAACTTCCCGGGCCAAGGGCATTCTGGTCTTCCCCAAGGTCTACAAGGCTGGCTTCTGGGTAGGTGGTGAGTACGGTGAGGGCGCCCTGCGCATTGGCGGCAGCAACGTCAAATACTACAACATTGCCTCCGCATCTCTGGGCTTTCAGCTGGGTGCTCAGATCAAATCACAGATCATTCTTTTCATGACAGACAATGCCCTGAACAAATTTCGCAAAAGCGAAGGCTGGGAAGCGGGAGTCGATGGCAGTGTGGCTATCGCCACCTTTGGCGCCGGTGGAGAAATTGATACGCAGACAGCCCAGCAACCCATTATCGGTTTTGTTTTTTCCAACAAGGGTCTGATGTACAACCTCACCATTGAGGGTTCGAAAATCACCCCCATTGTCCGCTGATTGTCACAGCCAGCGACGAACAGTGCGGCAGTATGCCTGGTAGCTGTCGCCAAACTGGCGGGTAAGAATTCTTTCCTCGGGGATAATCTGCAAGAAAGTGATCATCGCCACAAATAGCGGTATTCCCGGAGTCGCATACAAACTGTCCAGGTACAGGTTCCAGGCAAGTAACATCACCAGCAGCCCCAGATAAACGGGGTTGCGGGAGTAGCTGTAAATGCCCTGGGTAATCAGCCGTACTGTCTTGTGTGGATATCTCGGGTCAATGGCGGTTTTCGCCATATACAGTGTCAGTACCGACAGGGCTGCCAGCGCTATGCCCGCCACCAGTACCAACATCACCAGCAAACTCCAGAAAGCGCTGTAGGAGGTATCGGCCCCAAGCCAGCGGGCCAGCAGCCACATTAACGCCGCGATCAGCAGCCATTGCGCCAGGGGCGGAATTTTTAATTCCAGGTTGTCGAGAACTTTTTCCATACCAGTAACCGGTTGTTGGCGGGCATCGCGTTGTCCTCCGCCAGCCTAAACCCTGCAGCCTCTGCCAGTCTGTTAACCGCTTCAAAGTCTCGTATACCCTGGTGGGACGCCTGCTGTTTCAGCCACTGATCAAAGCGCGCATTGCTGTCGCTGGTAAAGCGCCCACCGTAATTAAACGGGCCATAAATAGCCAAAACCGCGTGATCGGATAATTGCGTTGCCATTTCCGCGAAAAAATTCTCCACCGAGGACCAAGCCATAATGTGGCAGGTATTGGCCGTATACAACGCATCGGGCTGGTAACCATTGAGCGTCCAGGGGCGCTGGTCCGCATTCACAAACAGTGGCCGCCTCAGGTTGCCGGAGGGAAAATCATCGATCCAGGCGTTGATACCATCGTGATTGACCTCCAAATCTGCGGTTTGCCAGGTCAAGTGGGGCAGTCGCGGTGCGAAATACACCGCGTGTTGTCCGGTGCCACTGCCCACTTCCAGCACCTGTTGGCGGTCGGCAAAAACACGCTGCAAAATATCCAGAATCGGGTCGCGGTTATTCTCGCAGGCCTGCGAGAAGGGCTTATCGACGAGCATGCCGTTAGGCCTGCTGCTCTTCACGGGTAAATACCCATTCCCGGAGTGACGACATCGCCGGTTGGTAGGCATAGCCTCCAACATCAAAATCCTTGAGGCGCTCGACGTCGTCAATGTGGTTTTCAATGATGTAGCGGCTCATTAACCCCCGCGCTTTTTTTGCGTAAAAGCTGATGATTTTATATTTTCCGCCCTTCCAGTCTTTAAAGACCGGAGTGATGACTTCGCCATGGAGCTGCTTCGGTATCACCGATTTGAAATATTCATTGGACGCCAGGTTAACCAGCACCGGCGTATTCATGGCATCCAGTTCGGCATTCAGACCCTCAGTGATCTTGCTTCCCCAGAAGCCGTAAAGGTCCTTGCCCCGTTTATTGGCAAGTCGGGTGCCCATTTCCAGGCGATAGGGCTGCATCAGGTCCAGCGGGCGCAGCAGACCATAGAGCCCGGAAAGTATCCGCAAATGATCCTGTGCCCAAAGCAGGTCCTCTTCAGAAAGGGTTTCTGCTTCAAGCCCGGTGTAAACATCACCCTTGAACGCCAGCACAGCGGGACGCGCGTTGTCAGGGGTAAACGCCTGCTGCCAGTCCTGAAAGCGGCCATAATTGAGCGCGCCCAACTTGTCACTGATACCCATCAGGGCAGACACTTCCGGTGGTGATAACTGGCGCAGC
>SBGI01000249.1 GCA_006227015.1 Gammaproteobacteria bacterium | reverse complement strand
GGCCGGTTGCGTTTCACATATCCCCAGTTGTCTGAGCTGTACCTCCCAAAAGGGGAGCCGTTCGACGACAGTCTGTTCGGACCATTGTTCGATGCCTTCCAGTGTGATTTGCCGAAGAATACGGTGCAGCACCGTCCCTGTGTGCCGGGCGGTACTATCACTTTCCGCCTGCCAGGGTGTTGCTGTTTGGGACCCAGGTGCGTCATTACTGCTCATATCCTGTGACCGGAGGGTGTTCGCCAGCCGTGGCGTCCACTGGGGTGGAAGACGTTTGAGCGAGGCCAGCTTTAATAGGGCCAGTGAATCATTGTCGGCATCCCCCTGATGCTGGTGCCAGTGGATGGTGTCGGATCGAGCCTTAAAGTCTGCCTCTATGGCTGGCCAGAGGCTGTTTAATAGGCTGTTTTTGACCGGCTCGTCACCTGCCTTGATGGTGCATAACAGGTGCAAACGATTGACGGCTCGTGTTATGCCAACATAGAGCACGCGCGCAATTTCCTGCCGGGTTTTCAGCTTGCGTTCCCGGTCTAGGTGAAGGTAAAGCTCATCTTTCTCCTGTCCGGTCTCTGCGGTTGGTGCGATAAGCAACTGGTTGCCGCCCTGTTCGCTGACTCGTTCCTGCCACAGCAGAAGTTGGGGGTCTTCATTGCGGGGTTTGCGATTGAGGCCGGGAATAATCACTGTGTCAAACTCCAACCCTTTGGCCTTGTGAATGGTCATGACATGCAGGTTCGGATCCGCATTCTCTTCGGGTGCTGCATACAGTGACTGCACAGCTTTTTCAAAGCTCTGCCAATCTGAAATAGAGCCTGCATGGTCATGGGTTTCCAGAAGGTTCAGGTATTGCCGGCATTGCTCCAGTTCTGTGGCCGAGCCGAGTGCGTCGGGACCGCCCAAAGCCTCCCAGGCACCTTCAATCCAGCAGCGCAGGGGTTTTCGCTGTCGTTGTTGCCAGGCCTGTATCAGAACAGGCGCCACCCGCTTCAGAATGGCTTTGCCGGCTGGTGATAACTGTGTCAGGGCATCCGCTGACTGCAATTGGGATAACAGTAGGGGAAAGCCTGTTTGTTCTTCGTTCTCACCGGTGATGGTGACGAAGTAGAGCAGATCATGGTGATCGAGGCCGCACCATGGTGCGCGCAGTATGGATAGCCAGGCTATGCGATCGGCTGGAGATAACAGAGCCCGTGTCAGAGACATCAGGTCAATCACCGGCATACAGGTTGCCAATGGATCGATGTCCGAAGCCTGCCAGCTGTGTCCAGACCGACGCAGGGCGGAGAGAATTTCCGGCAGGTGGGTGCGATTTCGAACCAGAATGGCAATGGACCCGTCAGGATTTTCACGCCTGGCTTCTGCCACCAGTTCGACTACCCGCTGCGCTTCTGCCTCCCGATCCGGGTAATCCAGAAAGGCCTCTAGGTTGACTGCGGGCCCCGAAATTGCTTCGTGGAAGGCCTCGGTAGGGCTATAGGGAACAGCGCCACGACCGATGTTTTCTTCGGCGGGAAAAACTGCGGGAAAGTGCTCGTTAACCCACTCGATAATGCCGGCCTGGGAACGGAAATTGACCGTCAGGTCCAGTGGTTCAAGCTGTACTTGCCCAATGGGCTGGCTGCGGGCCTCCAGAAACAGCCCCACATTGGCATTGCGAAAACCATACAGGGATTGCATGGCATCACCGACGATAAACAGGCTGTGCCCATCCTCAGGCTGCCAGCCCGCGGTCAGTTGCCTGAGTATCTCAAACTGGGCGCTGGAGGTGTCCTGGAATTCATCGGTAAGGATGTGTGTTATCTGGTAGTCAAGCCTGAGGGCCAGTTGTGATGGGTCATCCTCGCTGCCTAAAGCTCTCAATGCCGCCAGGGTGATTTCTGTGAAATCACAGACCTTGTGTTGCTGAAAATAGACACTGAGTGACGCTGCCAGAGTCGGCAGTAACTGGCATAAGGCGCTGAGTGCCTGCCACTGGTTTTCAGGGTAAAAACGGTAGGGCAGAAAACGCACGTCTTCAAGTGTGTCTCGTAGACCGGGAACTTCCCTCAGCTCCGCCAGCAAAGCGGTCATGCTGTTCTTGCGAGCTTTTGCCAGGGATTTGTCACCGTCGACATCCGTGGGGAATCCTATGTTCTTATCGAGGCGTAAACGCCACTGGTCCGAAGAGGTGAGCAATAGTTCGCAGATGCCGAGCCACCGGTCGAGGTGGTCACCATTTCCATCGGGAAGACTCGTCATGCCCTGACATGAAGCGATTTTCAAATAACGTTTCGCATCCGGCAGTTGTGTGGCGGCGAAATCTGCCAACATGGCCAATTCACTGCCAAAGGGAGCGAGCTTTCTGTGAGCAGTGGTCAAAATCTCGTTGATGGCTGCCTGCAGATTCTCTTCCAGATAGGCTTTTGCATCCCTGGCCTGCAGCAAATGGCTGAGCCATTGTTCACGCTTTTGCAACAACTCCACCAGTAGCTGCTCCAGCTTGTTGAGATCGTTGTCCAGGTGTAATAGCAGAGTGCCTACGGCGTTGCCTACCGGGGTTTGTTGTTCCAGTGCGGGTAACAGCAGTTCGGCAATTACTCGCTGATAGTGGGGCAGGGGATTGTCCAGTGGCTCGACCTGGTCGCCAAAGCCACTGTCTGCGGCAAGCTGTCTCGCCAGATTAAGACAGAAACCATCAATGGTAAGAATTCTCAACCGGTTCGGTGTCTGTAACAGTTGCCAGCCCAATGCCTTGTCCCTGGCCAGAGCCGTGCGGGCCAGTTCCAGGGTGATGCGCTGGTGTTCAGTGGTGGCAGTCGTTTGCTGGGCAGCCTGTTGCAGCGCCCGGATGATTCGCTGCCGCATTTCCCCCGCTGCCTTGCGAGTGAATGTCATACATAAAATTTCTTCCGGGGCATCGACGGTGGATAACAAACGCAGTACACGCTGGGTGAGCAACTCGGTCTTTCCCGAGCCTGCCGGGGCTGCAACCGCAAAGGAGCGGTTCGGGTCCAATGCAAGCAGCCGTTGTTCAGCATCAGAGACCGTCAATTGTTTCGCTCCCCTCGTTAGACGGAGCCATTTCGGCCGCGCGATTGAGTGGTTCTAGGATAGCCTGAAACTGACGGCTCTGAGGGTGGTGAAATTCTACAGCGGCGTAGCCCTGTTTGAACTCTTCTCCCAGTTGATTAAGAGACTGCTGCCAGTGTTCGAGCAATTGTTCCCAACTTTCGGGTTCGCTGTTTTTGCCAGTGGGTGACTTGACCCCGGGCAACAGGCCTTCGCTGCTGGCATAACCCAGAAACTTCTGTTCCCTGGCGTTGACCTGGGCAAAACTGACCGCTGCAACCGGTTCGTCGCTGCATAACATATATAGGGGTAATTGTGGCTCTTCCGGCCGTTCGCCAAGCCAGCGCTTGGTAGATGCTGAGCCCGTCTTGTAGTCGATAATCACCCGCTCTCCGGAATCCAGTTTGTCAATGCGGTCAATGGTCATTGTCAGGGGTAAACCGGCGAATTCTGTTTGCAGATTTTTTTCCATACCGACCAGCTCAAAAGGTCGGCGGGTTTTTTCCATTTCCAGCCACGCCAGTAACAATTTGCTCAGTCGCTGCTGTTCAAGGCCGGTAAATACCGGCCCAAACAATTCCTGTTGCTTTTGTTGGTGGTCGCGTACGGCAGCCCGGGTAATCTCCTCAACAAGCTGGTGAAGCACCTGACCATCCATGGCCAGCAATTGCGCCTGACTCTGGAGCCTGATCCAGAGTTGTTCCAGACAGTCATGAACGAGGTTGCCGCGTTCCATGGCAGACAGACCCAGAGACGGTTCCGGAGGTTGTTTTGCGCCCAGGCGATGAATGGCGAAGGCATTAAAGGGGCAGCTGGCCTGATTTTTGAAAATACCGGTGCCACCGCGGATGGATTCGCGGTCGGGGTTTAATGGCGGGGCATACTCGCAGGGCACTGTCTCCAATAATGGCGATGGGAGCTCTATAGAGCTGTCAGTGGGAGCATCCAATGGCAAGTCGGCGTGGGCTATTGGCGGGATGCCCGCAATCAATTCACTGGGCTGTAATGGCTGCTCCCCTTCGTATTGACTGTAACTCAGCACCACCTCTGGTGCTGCCTGGAGCAGGTTGGAGAGCTGTTGCTTGGCCAGCGTCAGCTCCCGTTCCGGGTTGCTTCGCGGCATATTCATATGGCGTTGCAGTGCAAAGGGAAGCAGAGGATTAGGTGAAATAGTTTGCGGCCACTGGCGATCGTCCAGCCCCATCACCCAGAGGTGGTCAAAATGCAGACCAGAGGATTCCAGTAAGCCCAATACCTGTATGGCGGAATCTGGGGTCTCCGGTTGAAAAACAGAGTTGGTGGCCAGTTGTTGCAATTGTCGCAAGGCTTCCGGTAGCTCGACCATCATGCCCAGCTGGTCGAGCTGTGGGTATTGCTCAAGCAGGTTTTGCCAGTGCTGTAATTGCTGGTATTCAATGCTGTCCAGCCCTCTCTCGCCGGGCCAGCCGAGGGCGGCAAGCTGGCGCTGGAACAACTCCAGCCACCGGGTATAACTGGCTTTAGCGGGCATTTCACGACGCATTGCCTCAATGCCTTCAAGGCGGCTAGCCAGATTGGCAGCCTCAGCCTGACCGTTGTGGCCAAGCTGGTAACGAAATTCGCTGCAGCGAAGACGGGCCCGGGCCAGTTCGCGCAGCTGGTTTTCGGTTTCTGCCCTTGCCACGGGAGCAGATTCACCCCAGAAGGGGTTGTTCAATATCTGGCACAGGGTTTCCAGCGGCAGATGCCTGTGATTGAGTTCCAGAAGTAATAATGCACTGGCCACTAGAGGGCTGCTGCTCAGAGTAATGCCGGCAGAAATATTGAAGGGTGGAGCCTGCCGCGATTGCTGGGGTTGGTTGTAACCGGGCTGCAGGCGGTGGTAGAGCAATCGTTCGACTTGCCCGCGAAGCCTGGATAACTCAGGAATAACAATGCCGATGCGGGCTTCGGGATCCATTTGCTGGCGGCTTGCCGCCCAGTTCACTGCTGCAGAGAGTTCATGGGGCTCGGAGAAACAACATAGTTTGACTGCCGATGAATGGCTGCTCTGTGCTGTATCGCGGGTGACCTGTTTCGCCGCATACCCCAGAACCGCTTCGTACAGCGGTGATAGGGAATCAAACCCGCAAAGGTGGATACAGGTTTGGTAGGGTAACAGCTCATCGCAGTAGGTCTGCCTGACTACATTGACCTTATCCGCTGCAGTGATCAGCCGTTGAGCCGCGAGGCTTTTACGGAAATGCTCGATCCAGCGCCAGAACATCGGAGATTCCTGCCGCAAAACCCCATCAGGCACTTGCCAGCGTTGTACTATGTCGTAGGCATTCCGCGCCTGTCGGGTCAGGGTTGCGGGTAGAAGCAGGTCCGGCTTTTCCCGGTCCTGATCAATGGCGAGCTCCCAGAGGATTAACTCCATCTCCGGACTGACGGGCGTGCCGGCACCGGCCACCATGACACCGAGATCCAGACAGCGCAGCCATTGCTCGTTGAGCCAGGAATCAATTGCCTCGACCTGGGGGGATGGCCAGCTTTGGTGGCCCGATTGCTGTTGGTGCATCCCCCATGCCTGCCGGATTTTATTGGCCAGCCGGTTATTGGGCGTCAGGATAAGGGCACCGCTCTCAATCTGATCTTTAAGGGGAGTGATGTCAAAAAGCGGGCGCATCATCGAAGTTATCTTTGTTATCCTTGACTGACCGAAATGATCGCATAACACCTGTTGCCCACAAAAGTCGTGAGAGCAGGAATGCGCCAATCCACAGTCACAGGATACACGTCTAATCATGCATGTCAGTGTTGATAATTTAGTTTTTTTACTCGCTGGCCTGGTGATTGGCGGGTTGCTGGCATATCTGTTTATTCGCTCTTTCCTCAGCAGGGCGGAAGGATTGGCATCTGGTATGCAGCTTGAGCTGGATAATCTGCGAAATGGCAAGGTGCAGCGTGACGCAGAATTGTCCAGGCTGAGCCATGAAAAAGTCAGCCTGGAAACCCGCCTGGAGGCTGAGCGTGTTCGTCATGAGGAGCAACTTCAGCTATTGCGCCAGGCCAGGGAATCCCTGACCCAGGAGTTTGAAAATCTGGCCAATCGTATTTTCGATGCCAAGCAGGAGAAATTTTCCGAGCAGAGCAAGCAGGCCCTGAATACCAGTATTGATCCTTTGCGCAAGGAGATTCATGACTTTCGCAAAAAAGTCGAAGATGCCTATGACAAGGAGAATGCGGAAAGAAACAAGCTGGTTGGCCAGATTGTGGAGTTGCAGAAACAGGCACAGCGGGTAGGGGAAGATGCCGTTATGCTGGCCAATGCCCTGAAAGGCGACAGCAAGTTCCAGGGCAACTGGGGAGAGGTGGTGCTGGAGCGGATACTGGAACAGTCCGGTTTAAGTCGGGGGCGTGAATACGATACCCAGGTCGCGCTTAAAGATGATGAGGGCAACCGCCGTAATCCGGATGTCATAGTTCACCTGCCGGATCAACGGGATATCGTCATTGATGCCAAGGTGTCTCTGACCGATTATGAGCGCTACTGCCGGGCCGAAGAGCCGGAAGAAAAACAGCGGTATCTGAAACAGCATATAAGCTCCATCCGCACGCATATTACCGGTTTGAGCCGCAAATCTTATGAGCAGCTGGAAGGCGTTAATAGTCTCGACTTTGTATTAATTTTTGTGCCGGTTGAAGCCGCCTTTATGCTCGCACTGGAACAGGACCACAGCCTGTTTCGTGATGCCTATGACAAGGGCATTATTCTGGTCAGCCCCAGCACCTTACTGGCAACGCTTCGAACTATCCATAACATCTGGCGTTATGAAGATCAGAACCGTAATGCCCAGAAAATTGCTGCTGAAGCCGGTAAGCTCTATGACCAGCTGGTGCTGGTGGTGGAGTCTCTGGATGATGTTGGAAAACACCTGGATAAAAGCCAGCAAGCCTGGCAGCAGACACGTAAGCGCCTGGTTGATGGCCGCGGAAACCTGGTGAAAAAATTTGAAGACATCCGCAAACTGGGTGCCCGCACCAGTCGTCAACTGCCTGACAAACTGGTGGAAGAGGCAGACGACCAGGATGAACTGCCCCAGCTAAACCACCAGACAGACAAACAGGAACAGGTCGACTGATGACGTTATTACTTCTCCTTGGTGTACTCATTATTGTCTGCCTCGCCGGTTATGCCATTTATCTGCAACGACAATTGCAGCACCGCAAAGCCGCCAGGGAGGAACAGGCGCGACAGTTGGCCTCAGAGCTTGATGAACGCCGTGAGCACTATCGAAAAAGCATACAGATTCTTGCTGCCGCCCTGGAGGCAGATCAGATGACTCTGACGGAGGGTGCCATTCGCATCAGCATGCTGGCATCACAGCTGGATCTCGATGAGTCAGAGCAGGAGCACTACCAGGTTTTCTTTCAGTTGACTCAAGCCACGGCTCATATACCGATTCTCGAAGACTGGAAGAAATTGAGTACCCGAGACAAATTACGTTTCGACCGAGAGCGGGTGGAGATCGAGGAAAAATACCGCGAGTTCGTGGTGGAAGCGGCACGTCAGGTGATCAAGAAAAAGCAATCTGCCTCTAATGAAGCGTTGTTTTATTCTGTAGACAGCCATTAATTTCCATATCTGCCCTTGTGCCTTTTGCCCCCCGACACTAATATGCCGGCCCTCACGGCGAAGGGTGGTAAGCGATGAATATTGAAGACGTGTTGCAGGAAAGAAGCGGCAATCAGTGCGAGCTGTGCCGGAACGACAAGGCGTTGAGCGCTTATCCTGTCCCCCCTGAAAGCGGAGCAGATCCGGAAAAGTCCGTTCTGCTGTGTTCCACCTGCCGGGAGCAGGTTGAACAACCGGAGCTGGTGGATCCCAATCATTGGCGCTGTCTCAATGACAGCATGTGGAGCCAGGTGCCCGCAGTTCAGGTAATGGCCTGGCGGATGCTTTCACGCCTACGGGAAGAGGTCTGGGCCCGTGATCTGCTGGATATGCTGTATCTCGAGGACGATGTGCTGGCCTGGGCTAAACAGGACCAGGCTCAGGAGCAGGACCCTGAAGAAGTCACCCGGGACTGCAACGGAGCCGAGCTACATGCCGGAGATAACGTCACCTTGATCAAGGACCTGGATGTTAAAGGTGCCGGGTTTACCGCCAAACGCGGGACAGCGGTGCGCAATATCTCGTTAACGTCCAATCCCGAGCAGATTGAGGGGCGTGTCAATGGCGTGCGTATTGTGTTGCTGACCTGTTATCTGAAAAAGGCGAATTAATCCGGCCTTAACCCTTCTTAAGATAGGGAATACTGCCTGCGGCATCACTGTCGTCGATGACATGCAGGTTGCTGATACTGCCCTTGATCCTCGACTGGCGGAATTCAGCGTATTCAGGATCATTCAGGAACCCCTCAAGCGCTTCCATGGTCGGAAACTCAACCAGGGCAATCATGTTTGCCTTGCATTCCTCGCCTTCCACCGTCTTGATATTGCTGCTGCGTGACAGGTATTTCCCCCCGTGCTTATGGGCAATATCGTGAACATTCGTGGCGTAATTCGGTATCCAGGATTCGTCGGTAATTGTGACTTCACCAATTAGATAAACAGCCATAGGGGCCTCCTTAAACGGTTCTTATTGTTGTTGCTACTAAATCGACAGGTCATCCAGTTCGGGTGCTGACGGCGCCTCGCCAAGATCGATAATTCCCAGTGCGTCCAGCCACACGGCCAGCAAGTAAGCACCACCCAGCCAGACAAGTAAAAGGATGACACTGATCAATAATACCCGCCAGTTAGATTGAAACAGGTAATGCACGGAATGCTCTATGGCATCTCTCCTCATCTGCCAGGTAGCGGCAACGGAGAGCGCGACCAGTGAATACAGAAACGGTATAACGACTCCCGGAAAATGGTCAGGTAGCATCGGCATGAAAAGCAACAGGCCGACGTTGAATAAAATGCCGCCCGCCAGGCAATACTGCATGCCGTTCTGATTATCCAGTGTTTTGAAGTTCTGCCAGAGAAAATAAACCATGGCCACAGGGCCACCAAAGAAAGAACCCAGGCCAATCTGTAAGGGGGTATAGAGGCGTGGCTGTTTGATTACAATGTCATTCACGGGGACTCCGGTGTATAGCGGGTGTGAGTCGTCAGACCATCAGGGGATAGTTTAAACCGGCGCAGGCTGGTCTGGCAGGGGCTAGGGTTCAGTTTTTGGTACAAACAGGCGGTAAACAAAGATCAGGAGCACACCGCAGAAGCCGGCGGCAAAGGTGATAGCTGCCGCTGAAAGCCAGAAGATAAAAGGGCCGCTTCTTCCTTTCAGAACCAGGTCGCCAACCGCCAGTGCGGAAAATACTGCCAGGGGGGCACTGTAAGCCAGGGCCGAGAGAATCCCCCTGCGTAAGCTTTCCAGAGAGAAGAAACCTGCAATGGCCGCGTTGAGTACCAGGCCGATACCACCCGCGACAAGAATCAGGTTGCCCATCCCGTTGGCAAAGGTGTAAAAGAAAATGCCAAATGTGGCTAGACCAGCGAGGCTGATATTCAGGTACTGTGTTGGTTGCATAGTGATGGGTTCAAACTGTGATTGATGGCTCGTTGTGTGAAATGTCGGCTTCTATTGGGCCAACAATTTCGGGGTGGAATAAAACATGGAAATGGCGGCAGTGCAAATTTCTACCTGAAAGGACCTGTCATGGTCCAGCTATAAGCTAATGGGTAAATATCAGGGAAAGAGGCTGCATAGGGAATCGACAACCCCTGCATCCACAGGTAAATGGTTTTCATCGCCCGGGCGGAATTTCCCGGTACGCACCAGGCACCCCATTAACCCGGCGTGTACGGCACCTTCCACATCGCCGATGACATCGTCTCCGACCATCAGGCACTGCTCGGCTGTAAATGGTGTCGATGCAACCACTTGTTGAAAAAAATCCTTGCCGGGTTTTCCCATGATCAACGCTTCATTGCCGGCAGCCCATTCAATGGCGCGAATAAATGGCCCAGCGTCCAGCATCAACCCCTGCTCACTTTTGAAGTAACGGTTCATGCCGATGCCAATCAACTGGGCACCGTTGATACAAAGCTGAAAGGCGTGATTCAGTGTCTGGTAATTGAGGTCATCACGGGCGTCTCCCAACAATACACAATTGGGGTCGTTTTCATCTATCCCTGTCATGTCGCAGCGAATATTTTTGTGGATCAAGCAGTAGGGACGAAGATTGTGCTCCAGAATGTAGTGTTTAGCGGCAATGGGTGCGGTAAATAGTTCGTCTCCAGCAATGTCGAAGCCCATGCTACCAAGTTTGTCTAGCAGTTGTTGGCGGGATTGGGTGGCGGTGTTGGTCAAGAAACGTAGCAGCAAGCCAGCTTTCCTAGCCTGATGAAGGGCTCTGGCGGCACCTGGTAGCGGGTCGTTACCGACAAAAAGCACGCCATCCAAGTCCAGAAACAAAGCTTTAAAAGGTTTGTTCATTGTATTTTTGCCTGGTTTATATTCGATCCACAAAAAAGATAGTTCTATTTTTTAACGTTGTCTGAGGAAAAGCGACCGGGCAACTGTTTATATGCTTTCCGTACGTCTAGGCATCATTTAGTCAACTTGGACTCTATTTTTAGTCTCTTTTGCCCATAATCAGGGCTGTTCAGGGGAATTAGCTCTGGATTCTTGTAAAAAGGCACTTTAGACTCAGGCTCCGGGGCATGGCCCGGCATAAGACTTTTTTTGATTTTGAGGGTAAGAAAATGAATTTGATGAAATTGTTTGGTGTTTCCGTACTGGCTATTGGCCTGTCAGCTTGTGGTGGTGCGGATAATGGCGGCACAGAAGAAAAAGCTGCTGAAGCAGCACCTGCCGCTGAAGCTCCTGCTGCTGAGAAAGCGATGGAAGAAACTACAGCTGCTGTTGAAGAAGTAAAAGAGGCGGTTGTTGAAGCGGTTGAAGAAGTGAAAGAAGCTGCTCCTGAGCCCAAAAAGCTGGAAATTCCAGAAGGTATGGTAGAAGGCAGTGTTGAACACTCTATCTGGTTGAACAACCAGGGCCAGTAAGTCTATCCAGTGAACATAGCTCTCTGGCGGCTTGGCGTCGGGCCTTTTTGCTGGCTCGACAGCTAATCCATCAGAGAGCTGTGTTTTCTCTTTTCTGCTTTGCCTCTTCCTGCTTTACTTCGCAAGACTGTTTTTATCAGAATGAATTAGCCTGTTACCCGGGCAACAGGCCCTTGTGCACATTTACTGCTGTTCGTTAAGTTCTGGCTTTTCCTCTTCCTCATCAGGAATACACGGGCGTCCGCTCTGCTTACGCACCGGGCAGGCATTCTTGACGTGCTTTCTTTTTTCAATCAGCGTGGCAATGGCTTCCTGCGGGTTACTGGCTTCGTTTTTCTTGCAGTAATTATCCATCCACTCAGCGACTTCATCACTATCCCTGGTTCCCAGGACTCCATCGGGATCCTTTCCTGAGTATTCATACTCGTTATATGCACTGACGTACCCCTGTAACCAGGAAAGCGCATTCTGGTAATTGTTCTGCTGCCTTGCTTCCACCCATTCGGGGCAGTTGATGGACACCTTAAGGGGTTCGGCACACAGGTATGCCGGGATGAAGAAAGCGACAAGAACCAAAATCTTTCTCATTTAAAAATCCTTATGTTGCTGCATGTATTGAGGCTGGTTGCTGTGTGATTGCACCAATTTTTCAGGGGTCGGACAAGTTTTATTTGAATTCATGGCTATGACAGAGCTTTTTTGCGAAGAAAGGCTCCGCACTCAAGGTGGTGGGTATAGGGGAATTGGTCAAACGCGGCGAAGTGTGTGATGTCATGAGTGTCGGAAAGCATTTTCAGGTTTTGCTTCAGGCTTTCAGGATTACAGGAAATATAAATGATGTGGTCAAAGCGTTGCGTGAGTTTGAGAGTGTCATCGTCCAGACCAGCGCGCGGGGGGTCCACAAAAATGGTGGTGAACCGGTAATCATGAAGGTCGATGTCACGTAAGCGGCGGAATGGCCTGACGCCGTTCAGTGCCTCTGTCAGCTCTTCGCTGGACATGCGCACAATGGTGACATTATCTACGTGATTGGCGTTCAGGTTGTATTCTGCAGAACGAACAGACAATTTCGATATTTCTGTCGCCAGTACCCGCTCAAACTGCTGTGCCAGAACACAGGTGAAATTGCCATTTCCACAATACAACTCCAGAAGATCACCACCACAGCCCGCAGCCCGCTGAAGCGCCCAGGTGAGCATTTTCTGGTTAACCTCGGCATTGGGCTGGGTGAACCCGCTTTCTATTTGCTGGTATTTGTACTCCCTATCGCCGACACGCAGTGTTTCCATCACGTCATCACGTTCCAGAACAACTTTCTGTTTGCGGCTTCTTCCAATGACAGCGACACCTAGCTGGGTTTGCAGCGCTGTCGCTGCAGTCTGCCAGACCTCATCCAGCGGTTTGTGGTAAATCAGAGTGATCAGAGCATCGCCGCTAAGGGTGGTGAGGAATTCTGCTGAAAACAGGCGACGGCTCAACACTTCAGAGGCATTAATGGCCTCCAGCAGGGGTGGCATCAGCGTGTTGATCAACAGCGACCCGGCGGGGAAGTTCTCAATGATGTAAGGTTTCTTTTCCCCAGGTCGGTTCATCGCATAATGGGCGCGTTGATGTTCATGCCATATGCGAAACTCGGCTCTCATCCGGTAGTGGATAGGCGGCGATTCGTGCAACTCAATATCCGGTAGCGGAAGGGAAGTGAAGTCATCCTTCAGCTGACGCATTTTTTGAGTTAACTGTACTTGATACTCGTCAGGGTTGACCTGTTGCAAATTGACACCTCTATCTGGAGGTGCGAATTATACGGAATAAAAAAATTGTATCAGCAGAATATTAAGGGGTGAGTGTCTGTAAACCGGTGTCTGATAACATCGGTGAGGCAATCCCGAACAGAGTTGAATGAAACGCTGCACTCTGGCCTGTTTGTACTACTTTCCGAGCTTTTCTCTTAATTGCCGCTGGATTTCAAGGTAGCGAGGCATGGGCCCTATATCTTCAAATATCTCATTGCCTTCCTCAATGCGGATCACCTTGGTGCCTGGCACATAGGGCATCTCAGCCTCCAGAGTTTCCAGAGCGATACTCAGTAAGTGAGCAGCAATTTCATCAGCAGGCAACTGATACATCTCGGCAAGGGCCTGAAGTTTAATTTGATCCGGCTCGTGAATGGTAATTGAGGTAGGTAACAGGTCAGAGTTTTCTGCAGAGCGCTTTTCCCAGGCATCCAGCAACTGGGAAAATCCCAGATGGCTTCCCTGATAATTCATCGTAACCTCTCTTATGACATACCATGATGAAGACCACAGATAATGTAAAACATCTACCGCAAAAAAGGTACGATTTTGGAGGATTGTGTGATCGAAGTGATCAATGTTGCCGTGAATGGCCAGGGACTGAAGGATATTACGCCCCAAATCAAAGGGATCGTTTCCGGGGCAGCTGTTGATGAAGGGCTCTGCACCTTGTTTATACAGCATACTTCGGCGAGCCTGTTGATTCAGGAAAATTATGACCCTTCAGCACGCACTGATCTGGAGCGATGGTTGAATCGATTGGTGCCGGAAAATGATAGCTTGTATACACACACGCTGGAGGGTGCGGATGATATGCCCGCTCACATTAAATCCAGTTTGACGGCCACGTCGCTCTCCATACCGGTTGTGGGTGGGCAACTGGCCTTGGGAACATGGCAGGGGATCTTTCTCTGGGAGCATCGCCACCAATCTGGTAATCGCAAAGTGATACTACACCTTATCTAGCTTATGCATTTTTGATATAGGTTATTTGTCCCCATCAACCGTCAACTGCCTGACGCCAACTATACTTGAGGTGTTAGTAGCTTCCGGACCGTTAATATCGGCCCGAACGCAGGCAATTAGGTGAAATCGTTAACGTAACGAACACCTTTTCAAATAATGATGGGAGGCTTTTA